>NZ_PNOZ01000035.1:0-71035 GCF_002879555.1 Verrucosispora sp. ts21
CTCGGACCGAGATCAACCAAGGAAAGTGCTGGTGGAGCCCAGGGGACTCGAACCCCTAAGCCGCGAGCCTGCGCTACGGCTGACCTGCTCGCCGTGTCGCCTACTGTCGGCCCCGGGCCGTATCCGTCGGCGGGCTTGGCTGTACGGGTGGTTGTACAGCCCACCTTCTGATCGGTAGGACCGTCCGGTATCCACGGACACCTGGCTCGCCTCGCCACCAGGTCGCGGCTGTCGTTCATCCGAGGTACGGCCGTGTCGGCGCGGCTGGGTCAGGCTGAGGTCAGGAGGCAGCCGCTTGCGGGTTGCCGCCGGAGGACGTCTGAACTGGCCACTCTGTCCCCCTGGCTTCTATCTCCAGTACGTTGGTCAACGATGGAATTCATCGCCGCGCTGAAGTCGATCCTTGTGGCCATCGTCATCGTCTCAGGGCTTGGGGTTCTCTTCTTGATGGGTTACCCGTCACGCTTCGGGGTGGCCGATCGAAGCGAAGCTGAGCGCGCGGCAATGATTGAGACCGACCGTCGACATCATCGTCTGGTTAACCGGGGAATGTCAGCAGTCATTTCGATCATCACCGGTGTGCTCGCTGTAGCCATCCTCGCCGGTCCGGCGGACAAGCGATCAAGCGGGCTTGTTCTGGCGGCAATGTCATTGGTCAGCGCTGCTGTGTTCGTGCTGCTCATTCGCCGGGATCGGAGGCGGCCTGGGGGTTAGAAGAAGATCACGGAGGGCTGCTCGGGTGATCCCTTCCATGGTCGGAGTGTCGGCGCTTGTCGGCCCTCACCAAACAAGATCACAGCTGATCTGTACTGACGTTGTACTAGTCGATCAACTCAAGAGAGGAACCGCAGGTAGCGGATGGTACTGGTGGAGCCCAGGGGACTCGAACCCCTAACCCCTGCCTTGCAAAGATCAAGACTTCTGTCGGCTGGCGTCGGTGACCGTGGCTGGCCTGCTCGCTGTGTCGCCTACCGTCGGCCCCTGACCGCGTCCGTCGGTCGTCTTGGCTGTACGGATGGCTGTACAGCCGTCAGGCCTCGCGGTCGCTCCTGGCGTGCTTGCGTCGCTCGTCAAGCCGCCGCAACTTACGGCGGTACTGCCCGGCGTAGGACCGCTGCGCATCGTCCACCGCCTGCGCGTCCGGGTCCGCGAACGCTTCGTAGTACGCGACCTCAGACGGGTCACGGTCGTACTCGATCAGCCGACCGAGCACCTGGGCGTCATGAGCCAGCGGCACTCTCTTCGCCACCTCTTCGCGCCAGATGTGCCCGCTGCTGTCGTCTTGCACATGGCAAATGGTAAGGCCAAGCAGCTCAGCAGTATCAGTTCGGCAGGACGAAGCCGGCCACTTCGTCCCGAACGCCAGCACGGCGCACCCTCGCCTGTCGGCCGCTGCTGCCTGGTGTCGTTGAGCATGTCCGTCATGCCAGCCAACGCCGGTCTTGGTCAGCGGTTGGTGACTGGTTCGCTGCGTCCATGCTGCCTCTACGCCGCAAAGATCAAGACTACTGGCGGCCAGCGTCGGTGACCGAGTTCGCACTTGACCTCTGTCGCCAAGCTCTCTAGGAGGTAGCAGTGAGGGGAGGTAGCGTTGGCCGAATCTACAATTCCAGTCATAGCGTCGAGCATCGTTGCGGTGGTCGGCGTTGTCGTACCGATGGTCACGCAATTCTTGACCAGACGATCGGATCACCGACACCAACTCAAGGTTGAGCAGGCTGCGGCACATGCTGCGCTACAAGACACCCTGTGGGCGCGGCGGGAAGAGCTTTACATCGATTTCTTCGCATTCGGTGTGCCCTTGCTCACTAACTTGACCCATGCGACGCACCCAACCTTCTCCAAGCTGAAACTCGCGCAAGCGAAGGCCGCTGCGCGCACGACCGGGGATCAGGAAGCACGGATGCTGGCCTTCGGGAGTAACGAAGCAGTGGCAGTGACCAGGGAGTTCGTGGAAGCGGTCTATCGGTGGGCTGAGCTGGCAGCGACGTTGGATCGGACTGAAGATTCACTGCGCACGCGAGCAAGCATCGCCCACGAAGCATTCGACCGGGCGTCGAAACAACTCCGCAAGGAGATCGTCGAACACTACCGGTAGCGCTTTCTGCCATCCCGTCTGCCGCCGACCCACACACCGTGGAGCGGGCCAGGGCCAGGGCGACAAGGTGGAGCGCCCCACTGGACGTACGACCTTGTCGCCCTGGCCCTGGTCTGCTCGGCTTGCCTGGGTTGGCGGTAGGCGGGATGGCATCCCTCAACCACTACCACCCACGGCCGCAACCGTTCGGCAACTCCATCCTGGAGTCGTCTGGCCCCCGCCGGAGGCACAAGCCCTAACCCCAACCCCTGTCCCACCCACCGCCCCCTTTTCACCCTCACCTCCTTCCCACCTCGGACCCGTGAGCGGTCGACGTGATTCGTTCGGCAACTCGCCCGGCCCGGCCGTCGACCGGTCCGCGGTTCCCGTCGTGAGGCTGATTGCGTGACGTGAGGTAGGACGTTGTCGTCCTGGTCCCGGTCGACCTCCGGGACTCGTCACCGGTTCCCTTCACGGAACCAGTGGGTGACGCGCGGGGCGGGCGTGGGTTTCGGGCCGGCTGACTTTCCGCCCCGCCGCCGTAGGCGGGCGGGGCGGCGGCTCCGTCAGGAGCCGGTTACCGCGCCCGGCCCGCGCCGCGCGGAGCGCGCTTGATCTAGTACAGGCCAATTCGGCAACAGATCACAGAAGGCTCCGAGTCGACCAAGGCCGCACACGACACCAACCCAACCGACAGGCGCTCTGTCTGGCATCCCGTGACCCACACCGCGTCCGTGCAGCACGGCTGCCCGCCGCGATCGCGGCCTGACTGGTCGCTCGATCGTCTTCCGCTGATCGCCGAGGTGCTCCGCCGGCTATCCGCCTACCCGCCCCACGGCTGTTCAGCATCCTGTCCCGTCTGGTCGAACCCATTCGGCAGCGCATCAGCCCGAGACGGCTTGTCCCGATCGGGACAACAGGCGTACCATCGGGACATGGGTAAGCGCCAGCGCCAGCGCGACCGACAGGTGGTCGCGGAGACGGCTGAGACGCCAACGTTCGCGGACAACCACTCGTTCACCGCCGGACGCTATCGGTTCGAAGTGATCTCGACCCCCGACCTACCTGAGCATGACCGAGCGGCAGCTGTGAGTGCGATTGCAGGTCTTGGAGCCGAACGCCTTCGCCTGCTCGATGAGTTGAACCATGTGGACGGGGCCCTGCGCCCCCGCGTTCAACATGCTGTGGCCGCAGGGGTGCCTTACCGGCGCATCGCCGAACTCACTGGCTACTCCCGATCTGCGATCAGCCGCTGGGGTCAGCCGGCCAATGACGGTCACGAGGTGACACCTAGATAGAGAAGTGGGGCTACGTCCGTTGCAGCGGACGTAGCCCCTGGACCGATTCGAAGGAGTCCAGCCATGCCGAACCGACCCGCAACAAGTCTTGCACCTCAAGACCAAGACGCCACCTGGTGCCGGAACCCGGACAACCCGCGTTGCCTCTGCCCTGCCTGCCGATCAGTCTTCGCTGAGGAGGACGCCCGGTGGATCGTCCAGTACCCCACGCCTGGAAGTCCGTACAGCGGCGCGATGCACCTGTGACGACCGCTCCGCGCCCCGCCAAGGCGTCATAGCGGTCTTGAGAGCCCTCGGTCAGGGTCGATACCTTCGGTATGTGACTACTGACCGAGGGCTACTCATTGAAGTGCACATCCAGCTCGCTCCCGCCGACGAGGAGCAGTGGGAAGCTCAGCGGAGACTGACGAAGAGCACGGGCGCCACGTTCGACGCTCGCTCAAGCGCATGGGGACTGCTCATCGGTGATCCAGACGAGGCGCTCCGAGTCCTAGGCAAGCTCGCGAATGCTCGTGAGACGTACGGCACCGCTGTCGCTCTCCGCCTAGTGGCCGCCCCACCCGCCTGGGCTGGCCCGGTGCTCACGCCAGAGGTCTTGGACGGTGCCCCTGCAACAGTCGTAGTCCAACCGAATCAGGGGACAACGTGACCGGCTTGGCTGTACGGATGGCTGTACTCGGACCGAGATCAACCAAGGAAAGTGCTGGTGGAGCCCAGGGGACTCGAACCCCTAACCCCTGCCTTGCAAAGGCAGTGCTCTGCCAGTTGAGCTAGGGCCCCGTGGCGGACGGTGCCGCCGGGTGGTCGGAGCTACGCGATCAGCGCAGATCCGGCGAGGTGGTCGCCTCGTGCCAGAGCGCGCGCTCGTCGTTGGCGTCCTTCATCTTCTTGGCCACCACAGCGGCCACGCCGACGACACCGACCAGGATCAACAGCTTCTTGAACATCGGGGCTACCCCTCGCGCTCGACGTGGCCGTCGGACCATGTGCGGTGGGGCTAGCTGGAATCGAACCAGCGACCTCAGAGTTATCAGCTCTGCGCTCTAACCGACTGAGCTATAGCCCCGCGTAGCGACGAGCAAGGTTAACCCATCCGCCCACGCCGCCCCAAATCGGGGGTCGGCCTGGACGCCTGCTCAACGCCGTCGCCCCTGAACCTACCGGAGAGCAGCCGGCGAGCCCACCCAGATACCGGCGGACCGCCGGCGCCGGTTCGCCACCCACGGGGCAGAAAGCAGCCGGGCCGACCTGCACGGTCGGCCCGGCGCACGAAACGGGTACGGGCTGTCAGTCGCGCTCGGCGAGAGTCAGCTCGATGCCACCCACCAGGTCGGCGCAGACGTTGTAGACGAACGCACCGAGGGTGGCGAGGGCGGTGAACAGCACGACGTTCACCGCACCGATCAGCATCGAGGTGAAGATCACGCCCGTCGCGGTGATCTGGAAGCCGCTGGTGCCCTGACCACCACCGGCGTTGACCAGGTCGCTCAGGCTGTCGTTCACGCTGGTGAAGACGCCCATCGCGTCCAACGCCAGGTACAGCACCGATGTCGCGACCACGATCACGATGAACAGCACCACGGACACGGCGAACGCGAACTTCATCACGGACCACGGGTCGATCCGCTTGAGGTTCAGCCGGGCCCGGCGCGGTCCGCGCGACGCGGCCGAGCTCACCGAGGTACGCGCAGCGCGTACCGCCTCGCCGACGCGCGCCGCGCCCACGGCGGCTGTGCCGACCCCCGGGGGAAGCCCGCCGCCGTTGGCCGGACGGCCGGTGTTCAGCGGCCGGGCCCCATCCGGCTTCGGAGCCGACCCGGTCACCCGCGGCTGGGTGCCGGTCGTGCCCGTACCGACTGTCGGCAGCACACCCGTGGTGCCCGACCCGGACTGGCCCGCCCGGGTGGCGATCGGCTGGGTGACCGACGGCTTGCCGGCAGCGGCGGCCGAACCAGCGGTCTCGCCGCCGGCCTTCTCCTCCGCAGCCTCCGCAGCCTGGTCTTCGCCGGGCTTTTCAGGCGGTGGAGCCATACCGGGAGCGCGGGTGAACTTCGGGGCAGGCGCGTCGGCGGGGACCGTGGCCCGGCCTACGGCCGCGCGGCCGGTCGTTGGCGTGCCGTTCTGCGCGGCTTCCTCGTCGACCGGTTTGGCCGAGGGTCCCGTGTTCCCCGACTTCGCCTGTGTCTCCGTCATTCAACTAGTCCTGTTCGTCAGGCTCGTCGGCATTGCGAGCAATCGCCACGATAGTCACGCCATCCGGAAGGTCCATCAGCTTGACCCCCATTGTGTTCCGGTCACGCGTACGGCGTACAGGCTTCACCGGAGTCCGGATGACGCCACCGTTGCTGGTGATGGCGAACAGTTCGTCGTCCGGGTCGATCACCACAGCGCCGACCAGACCACCGCGCCGCTCGGTGATCTTCGCAGTCAGCACACCCTTACCTCCCCGGCCCTGCACCGGGTATTCCTCGATCGGGGTACGTTTCGCGTATCCACCGTTCGTGGCCACCAGAACGTCCAGGCCCTCCCGGACGACCTCCATGGCCAGCAACTCGTCCTCATCGCTGAACCGCATGCCGATCACGCCCGAGGTGGCCCGACCCATCGGCCGCAACGCCTCGTCGGTCGCATTGAACCGGATCGCCTGAGCGTTCTTCGACACCAACAGCAGATCATCGGTGGGACCGGCCAGCGCAGCACCGACCAGCTCGTCCTCATCGCGCAGGTTGATCGCGATGATGCCGCCGGACCGGTTGGAGTCGAACTCCTCAAGCCGCGTCTTCTTCACCAGGCCGTTCTTCGTCGCCAGTACCAGATAGGGAGCTACCTGGTAGTTCGGAATCTCGATGATCTGCGCGATCTGCTCGTCCGGTTGGAAGGCGAGCAGATTCGCCACGTGCTGACCCTTGGCCACCCTACTGGCCTCAGGAAGCTCGTACGCCTTGGCCCGGTAGACGCGCCCCTTGTTGGTGAAGAACAGGATCCAGTCGTGCGTCGAGCAGACGAAGAAGTGGCTGACGATGTCGTCCTGCCGCAGCGTCGCACCGCTCACACCCTTGCCGCCACGCCGCTGCGAGCGGTACAGGTCGACCTTCGTCCGCTTGGCGTACCCGGTCCGGGTGATCGTGACCACCACGTCCTCCCGGGCGATGAGGTCCTCCATCGAGACCTCGCCGTCGAACGGAATGATCTTCGTACGCCGCTCGTCGCCCCACTTCGCGACGATCTCGCCCAACTCCTCCGAGACGATCCGCCGCTGCCGCTCCGGCTTGGCCAGGATGTCCTTCAGGTCGGCGATCTCCAGCTCCAGCTTGGCCAGGTCGTCGAGGATCCGCTGCCGCTCCAACGCCGCCAGCCGGCGTAGCTGCATGTCCAGGATCGCGGTCGCCTGGATCTCGTCGATCTCCAACAGCCGGATCAGGCCCTGCCGCGCGTCCTCCACCGTCGGCGAACGCCGGATCAGCGCGATCACCTCGTCCAGGGCGTCCAACGCCTTGGACAGACCGCGCAGGATGTGCGCCCGCTCCTCCGCCTTACGCAGCCGGAACGCCGTCCGCCGCCGGATCACCTCGATCTGGTGCTCGACGTAGTAGCGGATGAACTGCGCCAGGTTCAACGTGCGCGGCACCCCGTCGACAAGCGCCAGCATGTTCGCGCCGAAGGTCTCCTGAAGCTGGGTGTGCTTGTAGAGGTTGTTCAGCACCACCTTCGCGACCGCGTCGCGCTTGAGCACGAGCACGATCCGCATACCCGTACGCCCGGAGGACTCGTCCCGGATGTCGGCGATGCCGGCGAGCTTGCCCTCCTTGATCAGCTCGGCGATCCGCTCGGCCAGGTTGTCCGGGTTCACCTGGTACGGCAGCTCGCTGACCACCAGCGCCGGGCGCCCGCGCTTGTCCTCCTCGACCTCGACCACCGCGCGCATCCGGATCGAACCACGACCGGTCCGGTACGCGTCCTGGATGCCCGACTGGCCGACGATCAGACCGTGGGTGGGGAAGTCCGGGCCCTTGACGATCTCCAGCAGCGCTTCGAGCGTGGTGGCCTCGTCCGCCTCCGGGTTCTCCAGGCACCACTGCACCGCCGCGCCGATCTCCCGCAGGTTGTGCGGCGGGATCTTGGTGGCCATACCGACCGCGATGCCCTCGGAACCGTTGATCAGCAGGTTCGGGATCCGCGACGGCAGGATGGTGGGCTCCTTGGCCCGGCCGTCGTAGTTGTCCTGCAGGTCGACGGTGTCCTCGTCGATGTCCCGCAGCATCTCCATCGCCAGCGGGTCGAGCTTGCACTCTGTGTTGTGGCTGACGAACCCGTCGGAGACGAACGAGTGGTCGTCGGTGTCCACCCGGATGCTGTAGACCGGTTGCACGCCTGCGTCGGCGACCTCGGCGACCTCGGCGTAGTAGAAGCGCCCGTCGACCAACGGCTCGACCACGTCGAGCACCTCGGCGTTGGTGATCCGGGCAGCGATCTCGTCGCGGTCCCGCTCCCAGCGCTCGATCCGGTCCACGTTGTGCCGGCGCAGCCAGTCCCGCTCGGTCCAGCGGCTCGCGCCGTGCTCGCGGATGAAGTCACCGACCAGCGGTACGTGGTCGCTGGAAAGCGCCGTGCTGCTGGCCGGCACCGAGGCCAGCTCCGATTCCAGCTTGGCCTGCTTGCGACCGAGGAAGCCGACCTGGGCGGCGAAGATCCGCGCGTCGCGTCGGTTGGTCACCACGACCTTGATCTCGCCGTCGTCGTACCGGCACTGCCGGCTGACGACACCGAACTCCAGCAGCAACTGCTGCACCTCGCGGGCGAGCCGCTCACTGCGGGTGGAGTACGAGATCTGCATGGTGTTGCGCGGCAGCAGCGAGGACGAGCCGTCGCCCTCGAAGAGGGCTTGGAGGAAGGCCCGCTTGATCGCGGCCGGTCCCTGCCAGACGAACTCCGGCACGAACTTGCCCGCGCTACGCGCCCCGACCAACTCACCGAGGATGCTGGCCCGCAGCGCGGACAGATCCTGGATGTCGATTTCGTGCAGGACACTCCCGGACGCGATGACCCGCTCGGCGACGTATCGGGGGCCACCGACGGCGAGGTCGTAGGCCGCTAGGACGCGAACGAAGAACTCGCGGTCGACGTTGTTGAAGCCGGCTCGGGTCTCGGAGACCCACCCCTCGCTGACGAAGGCACCCGCGAGGACTGCGGCCTCGACGTGTTCGAGCATCGGGTAGCCGATCTCGTCGGGCACGCTGCGCTGGAGGACCACCCGGTCGCCCGGGGAGATCTCGGCGAGCAGCTTCCAGAGCAGGGTCGGCACGCCGGCCACGTCCACCAGGCAGAGCACCGGGTGGTTGTGGGTACCGGTCAGCTCGTACCCCTCGCGGGTGCGCAGCCGAAGCGTCGGGTGCTCGCCGGAGTGGAAGAACTTCGACGCCCGGACCAGGTCACCGTTGCGGTCGCGGACCTTGAGGTCGATGTCGGTCTCGCTGCTCACCGCTGCGCCCGGCACCACGTCCCCGACCCGCACGCTACCGTCAACAGTACGAATACGGACATCTCCGGCCAGACAATAACGCATGGCCGCAGCCGGATCGTTTCCGGGCGAACCGAAGTTGCCGTTGCCGTCGACCAACGGGTAGCGCAGTGACCACGGCTGGGCCATCCGGACCAGGGCGTCGTAGATGGCCGAGTCGCCGTGCGGGTGGAACTGACCCATCACGTCACCGACGACACGGGAGCACTTCACGTAGCCACGGTCGGGCCGGTAGCCCGAGTCGAACATGGCGTAGAGGATCTTGCGGTGGACCGGCTTGAGCCCGTCCCGGACGTCCGGCAGCGCCCGCCCGACGATCACGCTCATCGCGTAGTCGAGGTAGGAACGCTGCATTTCCACCTCGAGCCCGACCGGCTCGATCCGGTCGTGCGAGACGACGGCGGCCAGCGCCTCGGGGACCTCGGGCTCGTTGGGTGTGGACTCGGGGGAATCGGTCACTGTTTACCCTTATCAGACTCAGAGTCGTTTTTGTGCTGTGGATAACAGCTGTGGATAGCGGCCAAGCTGTGGATAACTCTGTGGACCGGCGGCCGGTTCGGATCAGCTCCGCACCGGCCGCCGGGCCCGTCAGATATCCAGGAAGCGGACGTCCTTGGCGTTGCGCTGGATGAACGAGCGACGAGCCTCGACATCCTCACCCATCAGCACGCTGAACAACTCGTCGGCGGTGGCGGCGTCGTCCAGAGTGACCTGGCGCAGGGTACGGGTGGCCGGGTTCATCGTGGTCTCCCACAACTCCGGGTAGTTCATCTCGCCGAGGCCCTTGAACCGCTGGATGTCGTCCGGCTTGGCGTTCGGCTTCTTCTGCTGGCGCAGCGCGATCAGCCCGTCGCGTTCCCGGTCGGAGTACGCGTACTGGGCGTCGTCGCCCTTCTTGTTCCACTTGATCTTGTAGAGCGGCGGGGCGGCGAGGTAGACGTGACCCAACTCGACGAGTGGGCGCATGAACCGGAACAGCAGGGTGAGCAGCAGCGTCTGGATGTGCTGACCGTCGACGTCGGCGTCGGCCATCAGCACCACCTTGTGGTAGCGCAGCTTCTCCATGTCGAAGTCGTCGTGGATGCCGGTGCCCAGCGCGGTGATCAGCGCCTGGACCTCGTTGTTCTTCAGCACCCGGTCGATGCGGGCCTTCTCCACGTTGAGGATCTTGCCGCGGATCGGCAGGATCGCCTGGGTACGCGGGTCGCGGCCCTGCTTGGCCGAGCCGCCGGCCGAGTCGCCCTCGACGATGAAGACCTCGGATTCGCGCGGGTCGGTGGACTGGCAGTCGGCCAGCTTGCCGGGCATCGAGCCGGATTCCAGCAGCGACTTGCGGCGGGCCAGCTTGCGGGCCTGCTGGGCGGCGATGCGGGCGCGGGCGGCCTGGGACGCCTTGGTGATGATGATCTTCGCCTCGGCCGGGTTGCGGTCCAGCCAGTCGACCAGCCGGTCGTTGCAGACCCGCTGGACGAAGCTCTTGACCGGGGTGTTGCCGAGCTTGGTCTTGGTCTGACCCTCGAACTGCGGGTTTGTCAGCTTGACCGAGATGATCGCCGCGAGACCTTCGCGGATGTCTTCACCGGAGAGCTTCTCGTCGCCCTTGAGCAGCTTCTTGTCGGCGCCGTACCGGTTGACGACGCTTGTCAGCGCGGCCCGGAAGCCCTCCTCGTGGGTGCCGCCCTCGTGGGTGTTGATGTTGTTGGCGAAGGTGTAGACCGATTCGCCGTACGACTCGTTCCACTGCATCGCGATCTCTAGCGACATGCCCTCTTCCTCGGCACCGAACTCGATCACCGTCTTGTGCATCGGGCTCTTGGAGGCGTTGAGGTGCCGGACGAAGTCGGCGATGCCGCCGTCGTACTTGAAGGTGACCTCGCGAACCTTGCCGTCCTCGCCCTCGGCGACCCGCTCGTCGAGCAGGTGGATGGTGAGGCCGCGGGTGAGGAAGGCCATCTCCTGCAGGCGCCGGTAGATGGTCTGGAAGTCGAATTCGGTGGTCTCGAAGACGTCCGGGTCGGGCCAGAAGGAGACCGCCGATCCGGTGCGGTCGGTCGGCTCACCCTTCTCCAGCGCGCTCGGCTTGGAGTGGTCGTACTGCTGCCGCCAGACGAAGCCGTCCTTGTGGATCTCGACGGCCATCCTGGTGGAGAGCGCGTTCACCACGGAGACGCCGACGCCGTGCAGGCCGCCGGAGACGGCGTACGCCTTGCCGTCGAACTTGCCGCCCGCGTGCAGCACGGTCAACGCGACCTCGACACCCGGCTTCTTCAGCTTGGGGTGCAGGTCGACGGGGAAGCCACGGCCGTTGTCGGTGACCCGGACTCCGCCGTCGGCGAGCAGCACCACGTCGATGGTGTCGCAGTGTCCGGCCAGGGCTTCGTCCACCGCGTTGTCGACGACCTCCCACACCAGGTGGTGCAGACCGCGCTCGCCGGTGGAGCCGATGTACATACCGGGCCGCTTGCGGACCGCCTCCAGCCCTTCGAGGACGGTGATCGACTCGGCCCCGTACTGCTGATTTTCCTGCGCTGCCACCCTCGGCCACTTTCTCGCACCCGAGCGTGCCGTCAGGCACGTCGAGCGCGGGTTCGGCGGACAGGGCGCGACGTCGGCACGCGGACCGGTACCTGGCACAATTCCGGGGTACGGGCCGAACGCGCCGGTCGCCGCGGTTGCCCGCGGATCGCGATCGGCTCGACCCGAGTCGGACAATGTTCGGGGGCCCGCACCGGGCCCACGAAGCGTCGCTCCGCACCGGGTCTTCGTCTCACACCAATCTTACTGTGCGCGGGCGATAGAACCACCACTCGGCACCCCTTCGCGGCGGCTCAGATTCACGTAGCGGGCCGAACCGCGCCGTCTGCGACTCCCCCTACACGCCAAGGCATGATCAGCCGATCTGCCGCGTGACGGCGATCCAGGCCGGGGGTCCGACGGTCGCCGAGAGTGAGCCGGTACCGTCCACGGCGGGCGTTTTCCGGCACACGGGTCAACGGTCGGCCTTGATCTTTTCCGGTCGGAACCGGACGATCGACCCGATCGACTCGACCTGTGCTTGTGGAGAGGTGGACACCAGATGGGGCTGGACAACGTCGCGGTCCAGTGGCCGCGGACCGGCCGCTTCTACGACCCGGTCGCACCGGCCGAGTTCGTCGACTTCGGCGAAATCGTCGATGTGCCGGGGATCTCGGCCCCGACCGCTGCGCTCGCGGAGCTGATCGCGAAGACCGGCACCGTGCGGGCCACCGCGTACACCGAGGTGGTGGATCTGATTCTCGGTCTGGACGGGGTGCTCTACGCCACCGAGGCGGCGGCGGAGGACGAGGACCCGGTCATCGACCCGGACGGGTGCGCCTGGATCGCCAGCGGCATCGAGCGGTTCGTCGCCGCGCACCGGCCGCACGGTGAGGCTGTCGGTTTCGAGTCGGTCGGTGTGGTGCTTCGTTCGCTGTTGTCCGACGGTCGCCTGGCCGAGCAGCAGCTGCGCTGGCTGGACAGCCGGCTGGAGGCGTTGCGCGACGACAGCGGGGCCGCGCCGCAGTGGACCTTCACCTGTGCGGAGCTGAGTGTGGTGGCGGCCTTCTACCGGCGCTGTGCCGACCGGGGCTTCGCGGTGTACGCCGAGTCGGCGGCACCGCGGCGGGCGGCCCAGTCGTAGTTCGGCGGGCCGGGTCAGCCGTAGGTGTCCCGGGGGCCTCGACCGCGTACCCGGCGGGGCCCCCGGGACCAGGACGGTGCGGCCGGGCCGTGGATGTGCAGTCTGCGGACGACGTTGTGGCCGATCTCACGGCCGATCTGTTGCAGCAGTGAGCCGGCGAGTAGGCGCAGCTGGGTCGCCCAGGCGGTGGATCGGGCTTCCACGGTCAGTTCGCCGTTCTCCAGTTTGACCGGGCGGCTGTGCTGGGCCACCTCCGGCCCGACGACCTTCTCCCAGGCACCGAAGACGGTCGCCTCGGCGGCGGGCTGTTGCCAGCCGCGCGCCTTGACCAGCCGGTTGAGCACCGCGCCGAGTGGTTGCGGGTCGCGGGGGTCGGGTCCGGGGCCGGAGTAGCCGCGGAGACGCCGCTCACCGCCGGTCCCGTCGGTCGCGCGGCGGGGTCGTGCCGTCGAGGCCCGTCTGGCCTTGGCGGCGTCGAGCACCGCGCGGGCCAGTTCCGGCCCGGTGACCCCGTCCGGTACGTCGGGGGTCTTCGCGTCGGCCGGGTTGCCGGACGCCGGACGCCGGGCTGCGGCCCGGTCGCCGTCGTTGCGGGGGTTCGTCGACTCATCCGGCACGTCGCACCGTTCCCTCCGACACCTCGTACCGGGCACCGCGGAGGGCGTCGGGTACATCGTCGGCGACCGCGCAGGTCACCAGGAGTTGGCTCGCCCCGCCGACCAGTTCGGCGAGTCGGTCACGGCGGCCGGCGTCCAACTCGGCGAAGACGTCGTCGAGGACGAGGACGGGTTCGATGCCGTCGTTGCGGAGCAGGTCGTAGCCGGCGAGCCGGAGGGCGAGCGCGTACGACCAGGATTCGCCGTGGCTGGCGTACCCCTTGGCGGGTAGTGGGCCGAGGTTGAGGGTGAGGTCGTCGCGGTGTGGGCCGACCAGTGTGGTGCCGCGTTCGATCTCGGCGGAGCGCTGCTCCTCCAGGGCGGTGGCGAGCACCTTGGCGAGGGTTTCCCGGTCGGTGGTCGGCTCGGTCAGTTCGACCGAGGGCCGGTAGGCGATCGTGGCCGCGCCGCGCCCGGCGGCCACCGCGTCGTACGCCCTGGCCACGTGCGGGGTGAGCGCGGCGACCAGTTCCAGCCGGCCGGCGAGCAGTTCGGCGCCGTGCCGGGCGAGGTGGGTGTCCCAGACGGCCAGCGTCGACAGGTCACCGCCGCGGGTGCCTCCGGTCTTGCGGGCCAGGTACGCGGTACGCAGCAGCGCGTTGCGCTGTTTGATCACCCGGTCGTAGTCGGCCCGTACGCCCGCGTAGCGGGGCTGGCGCAGCACCAGCAGGTCGTCGAGGTAGCGGCGGCGTTCGGCGGGGTCGCCCCGGACGAGTTCGAGGTCCTCCGGGGCGAAGAGCACCAGCCGCAGTGCGCCGAGCACGTCGCGGGCGCGGCGGGCCGGGGATCGGCCGAGTCGGGCCCGGTTGGCCTTGCCGGGCACGATCTCCAACTCGACGAGCAGTTCCCGGCCCTCGTGTACGACCGCGCAACGGATCACCGCTGCGGTGGCACCCATCCGCACCAGCGGGGCGTCGGTGGCGACCCGGTGCGAGTCCAGGGTCGCCACGTAGCCGAGCGCCTCGACCAGGTTGGTCTTGCCGACGCCGTTGGCGCCGATGAGGATGTTCGGCCCCGGTTCGAGGTCGACACCGACCCGCTCGTACGAGCGGAAGTCGACAAGTTCGAGCCGGCGGACGTACACGGGGGCCGGGTGCCGGTCAGCGCTTGCGGACGGCGTGGCCGCCGAACTGCTGGCGCAGCGCGGAGACGGCCTTCAGGGCCGGCGACTCGTCCTGGCGGGAGGCGAACCGGGCGTACAGCGAGGCGGTGATGACGTGCAGCGGTACGGCGAGGCGGACCGCCTCGTCGACCGTCCAGCGGCCTTCGCCGGTGTCCTCGGTGTAGTCGGTCAGCTGAGCCAGCTCCGGGTCCTCGTCGAGCGCGCGGTCGAGCAGGTCCAGCAGCCAGGACCGGACGACGGTGCCTTCCCGCCAGGACTTGATCACGCCGGGCACGTTGGTGACCAGCTCGGAGGCGGTCATCAGCTCGTAGCCCTCGGCGTAGGCGTGCATCAGGCCGTACTCGATGCCGTTGTGCACCATCTTGGCGTAGTGGCCGGCACCGACCGGCCCGGCGTGCACGAAGCCGAAGTCGCCCTCGGGCTTGAGCGCCTCGAAGATCGGCATGAGCCGGTCGACGTGCTCCTGGGAGCCGCCGACCATCAGGCCGTAGCCGTTCTGCCGGCCCCAGACGCCCCCGGAGACACCCACGTCGACGTAGCCGATGCCGCGCTCGTTGAGCCGTTCGGCGCGCGGAGCGTCGTCGCTGAAGCGCGAGTTGCCGCCGTCGATGATGATGTCGCCTTCGCCGAGTACCTCGGCCAGTTCGTCGATGGTGGCGTCGGTGACGGCGGCGGGCACCATCACCCAGACCGCGCGGGGAGCAGCCAGTTTCTCGGCCAGTTCCGACGCGTTCGCGACGTCACTCAGCTCCGCGTTGTGGTCAAGACCGACCACCTCGTGTCCGGCGGCGCGCAGTCGCTCGCGCATGTTGCCGCCCATCCGACCGAGGCCTACCAGGCCGAGCTGCATCTCGTTGTTACCTTTCGTGGGGTGCTGGTTCTCTGCGATCAGCGGGATACGCGGATCGGCATGATGAGGTACCGGTACCCACCGATGAGCTCGCCATCCTCGCCAGCTGGGGAAATGACCGCCGGCTTGAAGGCGTCGACGAACTGGAGTACGGCGAACTGCGCGCCGAGGTTTGCCAGCCCGTCGATGAGGTACTGCGGGTTGAAGCCGATGGTGAGTGGCTCGCCGGTGAAGGTGGCCTCCATCGCCTCGCTGGCCCGTGCCTCCTCGGTGCCGCCGGCCTCGACGACCAGCCCGTCGGCGCTGAAGCTGAGCAGCACGGGGGTGGTGCGCTCGGCGACCAGGGCGACTCGCTTGACGACCTCGATGAGGGTGCTGACCGGCACCCGGGCCTCGGCGTTGTGGCTGGCGGGGAAGAGTGAGCGCACCGGCGGGTAGTTGGCGCCGTCGAGCAGGCGGCTGGTGGTGCGCCGGGTGCCGCCGGAGAATCCGATCATGCCTTCACCGGCTGTGCCCTGGGACAGGGCCATGGTGACCTGGCCGCCGAGCGGGCCAAGCGCCTTGGCGGTGTCGTTGAGGGTGCGGGCCGGCACCAGCGCGTTGATGCTGATCTCCGGGTCGTCGGGGTTCCACTCCATCTCGCGCAGGGCGAGGCGGTAGCGGTCGGTGGCGAGCATCGACAGGGTGCCGCCGGACAGCTCGACGCGTACGCCGGTCATCATCGGCAGCGTCTCGTCCCGGCTGGCCGCGACGGCCACCTGGGAGACGGCGGCGGCGAAAGCGGCCGCGTCGATCGTGCCGGCGCTCTCCGGCATCTCCGGCAGGGCCGGATAGTCCTCCACCGGCATGGTGGGCAGGGTGAACCGGGCGCTGCCGCAGACCAGTTCGAGGTGCGCGCCGACTGCGGCGATGTCCACCGGCTTGCCGGGCAGTGCCTTGGTGATCTCGGCCAGTAGGCGACCGGAGACCAGCGCGGCGCCGTCGGCGTCGCCCTGTACCTCCACCGTCACCTGGCTGGACACCTCGTAGTCGAAGCCGGACACCTGCAGGGTGCCGTCGGTGACACGGAGCATCACGCCGGCCAGCACCGGTACGGACGGCCGGTTGGGCAGGCTTTTTGCGGTCCAGGCCACGGCCTCGGCGAGCGCGTCGCGCTCCACTCGGAACTTCATCAATGCCTCCGCGTCGACGTCGACGTCGTCAACTCTCTCATGCCGGCCGCTGCCCACCGACCCGCCTGGCGTGCGGTACCCCTCGCACCTTAGGGCGCGTGGGTATCGGCTGTGCGTCCGACCCCGTGGTTCGTGTCGGTGCTGACGACTGAGTTCGGCAGCAATCCAACGATCCACAGGAAGTCCAACGGTGATGATTGGTTTTCGTTCTTTTAGAAGAGATAACTCATCGTCTTCATCGCACCTGTGCAAACTGTGGAGAACCCTTATCTGCCCAGGTCAGCGCGTTATCCACCGGTGGTTTTGCTGTGGAGAACCCGGGGTACAACCGAGTCCTCGGTCCACAGGTGGGTCCGGTGTCCCCAGTTGTCCACCGCTGTCCACTGGTTATCCACCGGTTATCCACCGACTTTCTCCCCAGCCCTGTGGATCGGGGTGGCCGTCGCGACGCCGGTTTTCCCCAGAACCTTCAACAGCTTCCCCACAGGTGGGTCGTCCGCGGTGGACAGAGCGAACGGCTGTCCCCAGGCGTCCACAGGCGTCCACAGGCGTCCACAACGTTGTCCCCAGCTTTTCTCCACAGCCTGTGGGTAACCGGCCATATGCAGTGCGTGGTTGTCCACAGCCTGTGGGTGACGAGCTGTGGACAACGAGTGGGAACCTGTGTGGTCACGGCCTCGATGCTGTGGTCTACACCTCGTCGAGAGTCAACTCACCCGGCACCAGAAAGCCCGGCCGGGTGATCCCAGCCGGGCTCGTACGGGCGCTTACGCCCTCAGGTGTTCTGCTTGATCCGGTTGGTCAGCTCGGCGATCTGGTTGTAGAGCGAGCGCCGCTCGGCCATCTGCTGCCGGATCTTCCGGTCGGCGTGCATGACGGTGGTGTGGTCCCGGCCACCGAACGCCTGACCGATGCGGGGCAGCGACAGGTCGGTCAGCTCGCGACACAGGTACATGGCCACCTGACGGGCGTTGACGAGCACCCGGGAGCGGGAGTGGCCGCGCAGGTCCTCCAGGCTGACGCCGAAGTAGTCGGCGGTGGAGACCATGATCTGGTCGGCGGTGATCTCCGGGCCGGCGCCGTCCGGGATGAAGTCCCGCAGCACCTCCTCGGCCAGCGACAGCTCGACGCTGGAGCGGGTCAGGCTGGCGAAGGCGGTGACCCTGATCAGGGCCCCCTCCAACTCCCGGATCGAGTTCGACACCCGGGAGGCGATGAACTCCAACACGTCCGGCGGGGCGTACAGCCGCTCCTGCGCCGCCTTCTTCTGCAGGATCGCGATCCGGGTCTCCAGGTCCGGCGGCTGGATGTCGGCCAGCAGGCCCCACTCGAAGCGGGTCCGCAGCCGGTCCTCCAGCGTGGCGAGCTGCTTCGGCGAGCGGTCCGAGGTGATCACGATCTGCTTGTTGGCGTTGTGCAGCGTGTTGAAGGTGTGGAAGAACTCCTCCTGGGTCCGCTCGCGGTTCTCCAGGAACTGGATGTCGTCGATCAACAGGATGTCGACGTCGCGGTAGCGGCGCTGGAAGGCGCTGGTCTTGTCGTCGCGCAGCGAGTTGATGAAGTCGTTGGTGAACTCTTCGGTGGAGACGTACCGGACCGAGCGGGCGTTGCCCAGCGTGGTGGCGTAGTGCCCGATGGCGTGCAGCAGGTGGGTCTTGCCCAGCCCGGAACTGCCGTAGATGAACAGCGGGTTGTACGCCTTCGCCGGTGACTCGGCCACCGCGACGGAGGCGGCATGGGCGAACCGGTTGGACGAGCCGATGACGAACGTCTCGAACATGTACTTCGGGTTGAGACGGTTGCCGCCGCTGTCCGCGCCGGCGGGCAGCCGCCGGTCGTCCCGGGTGCGATGGTCCGTGCCGCTGCGGCCGGGGCCGCTGTCGGTGCCACCACCGTCGCCGGGCAGCGAGCGGATCACGTGCTGGTCGCGGGGAGAGACTCCGGGATCGTCGCCGTACCGGCCGGCGAACCCGCGCGGGCCGGGGGTCGGCGGATCCAGCTGGCCGGCCCGGTCGGCGAAGCCGAGTCGCTGGGGTTGCCGCCGCGCTTCCCCAGCCGAGCGGCCGGGCTCACCGAACGCCGCGCCGAAGAGGGTCTCCTGGCCGTCGGCCACGGGTGGGCCGGTACGCGGCCCGCCGTCGGCGACGTGGGGAGACTCCGGTACGGGTCGGTCGTACCGGTGGGGGTGGTGCTGTTCGGGAATGAGCGGAAGCTGCTGGCGGTCGTCGGTGGTCGCCCCCGACTCGGCCGGGCCGGAGAAGTCGACCGGGCCGCCGTCGTGAACGGCCGGCCCGGATTCTGCGGCGCTGTGGTAGACAGTGCCCTCGGTACGGCCGTCCTCGGGTAGCCGAACGGTGACAGCTACCTGGATCGGTCGGCCGAGCCGGCGGGTGAGCGCCTCGGTGATGGCCGGTCGCAGTCGCGACTCGATCACGTCTCGGGTGAAGGCGTCGGGCACGGAGAGCAGCGCGGTGTCCTCGACGATGGCCCGTAACCGGGTCAACCGCAGGTACGCCCGCTGCTGTGCAGAGATGATCTCGTCGGCGAGTTCATCCGTGGTCGCCGTCCACACCGCGGCAAGGTCGGTCGTACCGGCCACCGTCGTGCCACCCCCTCGCCTCTGCTCCCGGATGCCGCCGTCCCCCCGGCCATCCGGAGGTCCAGTGCCGGGTAGGTGTGACCGGTAGCCCACCCGTCGTCCCACCCGGTCGTTCTCCACAAGTTATCCACAGCCTGTGTGCCGACCGATTGTGGCCGCCTGCCGGGCATGGGTCGGACCTACCCCTGCCATGGCCGGGTGCTGAAGCGGGGTTCACCGTGCCGAACGATTCACCACCGTGTCCGGTCTTGCCCTGCCGGCGACATCCGGACCTGGAGACGCTGACCGCAATCGGGCACGGTAACAGCGTTGTCGCCGCATCATCAACCGTCGACGCGCCTGGTGCCTGTCGGCATCAGTGAAATCCACCGCTTCGGTCGTACTTCACCGCAGGTAAACCGTACGGGTCGGTCGGTTTGACGGTGATTGCACCCCGACCTACGCTGGAGGGGCTGCTCTCACGCCCTCTGCTAGGGTGATGGGTGCTCGCTGCCTGTGGGGGCTCCCGGTGTTCATGAGATGCCGCGGAGTGTGCGCTCGTCGCACCGTCCGGGCAGCACCGATCGAGGCCGCCAGCGCGGTGGCCTGGACCACCACGACCTCGGCGACTGATGCCGTGGCCGTCCGACAACGGAGAGCCTGACGTGAGCAAGCGCACCTACCAGCCGAACAACCGCCGGCGCGCGAAGACCCACGGCTTCCGGCTGCGTATGCGCACCCGGGCCGGCCGCGCCATCCTTTCGACCCGTCGCGCCAAGGGTCGCGCCCGCCTGTCGGCCTGAGGCCGACCGGGCCCGCTCCCGGGGACTGGCAGTCGTGCTGACAGCCGCGCAGCGACTGCGGCGCAGCAGCGACTTCGCCGCAGCGGTCCGCAGTGGCCGTCGGGCTGGTCGGGGCACGGTGGTCGTGCACCTGACACTGCCGGGCACAACCGGGGGCACCCCAGACGTAACGCCGGAACCGGTGCGGGGCGGCACGGAGGAGAACTCCGCGCCGGAGTCCCGTGCCGGTTTCGTGGTTTCCAAGGCCGTCGGGCCGGCAGTGGTCCGGAACAAGGTCCGCCGTCGGTTGCGGCATCTGGTCCGGGAGCGGCTGTCGGAGCTGCCGGCGGGAAGCACCCTCGTCGTACGGGCCCTGCCGGCCGCCGCCGAGGCCACGTACCAGCGGCTCGGCGCTGACCTGGACGACGCGCTGCGGGCCGCTCGGACCAGCCGGGGACGGCGACGGTGAACACCCAACCGAAAACGGGTCGTCCGGCTACCCTCGGTGCCCGGGTGCTGGCCCTTCCTATTATCGCGTACCGTCGGTGGATAAGTCCGGCGCTGCCGGCCCGCTGTCGGTTCTACCCGTCGTGCAGTGCGTACGCCTTGGAGGCGGTAACCCGACATGGCGCGCTTCGGGGAGCCGGTCTGACGGTCCGGCGGCTGTCGCGCTGCCATCCATTCAATCCTGGTGGATACGACCCGGTGCCGGTGCCGGGCGACCGCCGAGCTGCCGACGTGACTGGAGCCTGAGTGTTTAGTCTCGACTGGATCTACTACGCGATCTCGTGGATCCTGCTGGCCTGGCATTCGGCCTGGGACGCCATCGGGGTCCCGGAGACCGCGTTCCTCGGCACCAACTGGTCGTGGATCCTGGCCATCATCTTCCTGGTGGTCACCGTTCGGGTGATCCTCTTCCCGATCTTCGTCAAGCAGATCAAGTCGCAGCGCGCGATGCAGGCGCTTCAGCCGCAGGTCAAGGCTCTGCAGGAGAAGCACAAGGGTGACCGGGAGACGCTCCAGAAAGAGATGATGGAGCTCTATCGGAAGGAAAAGGCCAACCCGTTGATGGGCTGCCTTCCGATGTTCCTCCAGATCCCGGTGTTCCTCGGCCTGTTCCACGTGCTGCGTCGCCTCAACCCGGACCCGGCGAAGGCCAACAAGGACATCTACGGGTGGACGGTCGAGCAGTTCAACAGCGCCTCCGACGCGACGCTGTTCACCGCCCCGATCGCCAGCAAGTTCGGTTCGACCGCGGCGGAGCTGGCCCAGCTGGGCGCGAACGGCACCACCGTCAAGGTCATGGCCGGCGTCCTGGTGCTGGTGATGATGGGCACCACCTACCTCACCAGCCGCCAGATGATCCTCAAGACGGGCTGGGCCGAGGACCCGCAGCAGCGGATGATCCAGCGCCTGATGCTCTACGGCATCCCGCTGTCGCTGCTGATCTCCGGCGCGATCTTCCCGATCGGTGTGATCATCTACTGGGTCACCAACAACCTCTTCACTCTCGGCCAGCAGCAGTGGGTGCTGCGCAAGTTCCCCCCGCCGGTGACCGCCACCAGCAAGCCGGGCACCGGCGCTCAGCCGGCGAAGACCAGCGGCCTGTTCGGTCGTAGCAAGCCCGCGCCGGCACCGACCAAGCCGGCCGCGCCGAAGGTCGCCGGCCCGAAGCCGGGTGCCAAGCCGGCCAACCCGAAGAAGGGCCGCCCCGCCAAGCGGCAGGGCTGAACCGTCCGGGCCGTCGCCGGGAAGCCGGCGACGGCCCCTCGCATTGGCGTGCAGCCGCCGGAAGGTCGGCGCCGCAAGCGCGAAGCGCCGCGCAGGTCGCGGTGAACGGGCGAAACTGCCCTACAGACGTGCCCGTGGGCACCGGTGACGTCCCGCCGGCCCCGGGGAACCAGCGGACCGCAGGTCCGGCCGAGCGAGTACGGAGATGACACCGTGACCGACACCAGCATCCCCCGCGCCGACCAGTCCTTGGACGACGAGCCGACTGCGGCGGCTCCGGTCGACGGCGAGCCCGAGGAGACCGAGACTGCGCCGGCCAAGGGCGACGGCGACCTGTTCCGGCAGAGTGAGATCGCAGCCGACTACATCGAGGGCCTCCTCGACATCCTCGACTACGACGGCGACATCGACGAGTTGGTGTCGGGCGGTCGCCCGGTGGTCGAGGTGGTCGGTGGCCGCCTGCAGAACCTCGTCGGCCAGCGGGGTGCCACCCTCGAAGCCCTCCAGGAGCTGGCCCGACTGGCCGTGTTCCGGCAGACCGGCTCGCCGAGCCGGCTGCTGCTCGACGTGGGCGGCTACCGGGCCAACCGGCGCAAGGAACTCGCTGCGGTGGCACGTAACGCCGTCGAGAAGGTCAAGGAGCACGGCGAAGCGGTGCGGCTGGAGCCGATGTCCGCGTTCGAGCGCAAGTGCGTGCACGACGTGGTGAACGCGATCGACGGGGTGGAGAGCGAGTCCGAAGGTGTCGAGCCCAACCGGCGGATCGTCGTCCGCCCCGCGGACTGAGCGGGTGTACGGAGACGACCTCAGGGGTGGTGTCCCGACCGGCCCGGGTGGTACGCCGCCCGGGCCGCCGGCTGTCCGTCCCGAGAGCCCCGATCCGGCCGTGGCGCTGTTGCCGCCGGAGTTGGCCGAGGCGGCCGGGCGCATCTTCGGCGCCCGCCTCGACCTGGCTGCCGCGTACGCCGAACTGCTGGCCACCGACGGTGTGGTGCGTGGCCTGATCGGGCCGCGCGAGGCACCTCGGATCTGGGATCGGCATCTGCTGAACTGCGCGGTGGTGGGTGAGTTGATTCCGACCGACGCCACCGTCATCGACGTGGGGTCCGGCGCCGGACTGCCCGGACTGGTGCTCGCCATCGCCCGACCCGATCTGCAGGTGATGCTCCTCGAACCGCTGGCGCGCCGTACCGCTTTTCTGACCGAGGCGGTGGACGCACTGGGCCTGGAGGACTCGGTCCAGGTGCTGCGCGGGCGGGCCGAGGAGGCCGCGGTGGGACCCGACCCGGTACGGGGTGACGTGGTGACCGCCCGCGCGGTGGCGCCACTGGATCGGCTTGCCGCCTGGTGCCTGCCACTGGCGGCACCCGGCGGTCGGCTGCTGGCCCTCAAGGGCGCCTCGGCGGCCGACGAGATCGTCGAGCATGCTGCTGCGGTGCATCGCCTCGGCGGTGCGGAACCGGTGCTGCACCGCTGTGGGGAGGGCATCGTGGAACCGCCCGCCGTCGTGGTGGAGATCGTGCGGGATCGTCTGGTGGGCCCGACGCCTCGTGGATCGGCCAAGAAGTCCCGAGGGGGCAAGTCCCGCCGCCGGTGAGGGTGCGCCTCACGTCTCTGTCCAAACAGTCACGGATGTGGGTGTTGCACCGGCGGGTTACGAACCCAACATGGACCGGCCACGCCCATGGGCCGTAGGCTGACCGCGCGTCGATAGTGTGGAGCGGGCGGCGATGGATCTTCTCCGGGCCTGCCGCTCCTGCCGGGCGAGACCTCTGCGGGACAGCGCGAGTGGCCCGGTTGACGGGTGCGGGCCGACCATCCGAAGCGGGCAGGGATGACAGGTGCATGACGACGGTAGGTATGACGATCCGCGCGTGACAGGGTCGGCGGGCGACCCTGTTTCACGTGAAACCGAATTCCCGGGTTGGCGACCTTCCGAGGGCGGCGCCCAGAGTCCGCCGGTCGCTCGCGGAGAGGCCTCCGAGCCGGACGCCCCGTGGCCTCGCAGCGGTGAGGTGAACCCGGGTGCTCCGGATTCGGCGGCTCGACCGGGCAATGCCAGCCCCGAGGCGCGCGTGATCCCGATCCGTCGAAACAGTTCGGCGTCGGCCCGCTTCGAGGCGGCACCGCCGCACCAGCCGGTGCCGGATCCGCGGCCTGCGTCCGACACGCCCGCCGGGCCCTACGAGCCGGCAACCCCCGAGGCCGCGTACGTTTCACGTGAAACCCCGACGCGCGAAGAGGATGACCCACCGTTGGCTATGGAGGCGATGCGCGCCGTGCAGATCCTGAATCCCAGTGGCGAGGTGACCATGCCTCGGCCGGAGCGGACCCGGGTCATGTGTGTCGCCAATCAGAAAGGCGGCGTGGGGAAGACCACGACCACGGTGAACCTTGCGGTGGCGCTCGCCCTGCACGGCAACCGGGTACTTGTGGTGGACCTCGACCCGCAGGGCAATGCCTCCACCGGGCTCAACGTGCCGCACCACACAGGCGTCCCGGATGTGTACGACTGCCTCATCAACAGCGTGCCCCTGGAAGAGGTGGCCCAGGCGGTCGAGGGCATTCCCAATCTCTGGTGCGTACCGGCCACGATCGACCTGGCTGGTGCCGAGATCGAACTGGTCTCCGTGGTGGCCCGTGAGTCGCGGCTGGCCCGCGCCATTGCCGCCTATCCCGGGCACTTCGACTACGTCTTCATCGACTGCCCGCCGTCGCTGGGCCTGCTGACGGTGAACGCGTTGGTGGCCGCCCAGGAGGTCCTCATCCCCATCCAGTGCGAGTACTACGCGCTGGAAGGGCTGAACCAGCTGATCAACAACATCAACCTGGTCCGCCAGCACCTCAACCCGCGGCTTGAGGTCTCCACGATCCTGCTCACCATGTACGACAGGCGTACCCGGCTCGCCGACGCGGTCGAGCAGGACGTGCGGAACCACTTCGGCGACAAGGTGCTCCAGGCGGTGATTCCGCGTAACGTCCGGGTCTCCGAGGCACCCAGCTACGGCCAGTCGGTGATGACCTACGATCCCGGATCGCGGGGGGCGACGAGCTACTTCGAAGCTGCCCAGGAGATCGCCGAGCGGGGCGTCAAGGAGCCGGTGAGCCGGAATGCGTAGTGCGGATGAGGCGCTGGGAGGGGTGGCATGAAGAACCGTCCTCGGGGCGGTCTGGGACGGGGCCTGGGCGCGTTGATCCCGACCGGACCGGCACCGGATGTCGGTGCCGGCTCCGCCGCGATCCCGACCGCGCCGAGCGTGGCGCCGGCCGTCGACGCACCACCCACCGTGTCAGTGCCGGCGCCGGCGAGCACGCCTGATCCGATCCTGAGCCCGGTACCCGGCGCACGCTTCGCCGAGATTCCGGTCGACTCGATCGTGCCCAACCCGAAGCAGCCTCGGCAGGTCTTCGACGAGGAGGCGCTGGAGGAACTGAAGACATCGATCCGGGAGGTGGGCTTCCTCCAACCGATCGTGGTGCGCCAGCTCGACGACGAGAAGTTCGAACTCGTCATGGGCGAGCGACGCTGGCGAGCTGCCCAGGCGGTCGAACGGGAGACCATCCCGGCGATCGTCCGGGACACCCGCGACGACGCGATGCTCCGCGACGCGCTGCTGGAGAACATCCACCGGGCCAACCTGAACCCGCTGGAAGAGGCGGCGGCCTATCAGCAGTTGCTGGAGGAGTTCGGTGCGACCCACGAGGAGTTGGCTCGCCGGATCGGTCGCAGCCGGCCGCAGATCTCCAACACCATCAGACTGCTGAACCTGCCGGCCCAGGTGCAGCGGCGGGTCGCCGCCGGGGTGCTCTCGGCGGGACACGCCCGGGCGCTCCTGAGCCTGGAAGACCCGCAGGCCCAGGAGCAGCTTGCGCTGCGGATCGTGGCCGAAGGTCTGTCGGTACGAGCGACGGAAGAGATCGTCGCGCTCTCGCTGAGCGAGGGGGCGGGCAAGAAGGAAACGGCGAAGCGCCGCGCCAAGCCGCACGCACCTGGGCTCAACGATCTCGCCGATCGGCTCTCCGACCGCTTCGACACCCGAGTCAAGGTCGACATCGGGCGGAGCAAGGGCAAGATCACCATCGAGTTCGCCACGGTGGACGACCTGGAGCGGATCGTCGACATCATCGGAGTCAACCAGGAGCAGGCGGAGGGCTGACCGCCCGAATTCCAGCCTTCACTGCAACGGCCGCACTCTTCTTCGGAAGGTGCGGCCGTTGCGCTGGGCGCGGGCGTTTCACGTGAAACAGGGACGCGTCCTGACCCTTCACCACCGACACAGTTGATCAAGAGGTTTGCGTCTGGACTCGGCCGGATTCAGACGCAAACCTCTTGATCAACGCGTGGGGGCAACGCGGCGGGCAACGCGGCGGGCGACGCGTGGAGGGTGATCGGTGTCGCACCCGCGTCCGTTCCCGCTTTGCTGCGCACCGCCCCCCGGTGCCTCAGCGGGTATGCCGGGCAGCGGCCTCGGCTCCTGGTGCGGCCGGATGCATTCTTGTTGTTGGCCTACAAGCCCGGCCCTTCGTCTGATAGCGCGCCACCAGACGGGTCTGCCCCTCTGGGCGCCGCTGGGCCCTGGAGAGGCCCAAGGGCACCCTGAGGCTGGGCGGATGATTTTGACGCCGCCGTGTCGACTACAGAGGGCGGGAGGCTATGAAGGGGAGACGCCGGCGGCGCAGGGCGTTCGTGGCCGGCTGGCGTTCAGCGTCAAGGAGGAAACGGCCCGGCGGGCGCGGGCCGAGGCGATGGGACGGCCGCCTGACGACCGGACACCCAGCCTCGGCTGTAGCTCGGCTTCCAGGGCTGCCCAAGTGGAGGTTCAATCAGTCGCTCGTCCGGCTGTCGTCACCGGCCAGGATCCGACCGATGACGATCCCGGCGTCCGCCTCGGCTGGGACACGGAGACACCCACGACTGCCGAGTCGCCGGCCAGTCCCCCACGACAGCGACGGAGTTGGTGGCAGTGGGGAAAGCTGAGCTGACGACCCCACCCCCGACGGTTTTCGTCCTCCTGCTGACGCTTGTCCAATCCAGGCAACTCGGATCAGCGTTCACCGGTGGTCGAAGACTTCGAGCCACAGAGCGGTTCCGAGGTCGGCGGGGACAGCGATGCATCGCGGCCGACCTCGGAACCGAGCCGCGCTGAGCGTGGCTTCGAAGGAGGCACGGTTTCACGTGAAACGTGGCCGCCTCGCCGGCCGAGCCTACCGATGTCCACAGCCACTCGAAGGGCCAAATGTTATCCACACCAGTTATCCACAGCCCTTCGTTGTTTCACGTGGAACATGGACCGAAATCCCTTGTCGAAGCAGGGCTCGCAGGTGTGGCCGGAGCGTCGGAGAGCCTGTGGATATCCCTGGGGACAACCGCTGATTCGGCCTGATCTTCGCCCGCCGAGGCGAACCCGATTCGGGTAGGGACAGCGGTGCCGGACTCGGTTAGGGTCAGCCTCGTGCCCGACACCCCTCCCTCAGTCCCGGACTTCACCCAGTGGCCGTCCTTTCCCTTCGAGGGTGACCTGCGGGTCAAACACCTCGACGACCCGGTCCCGGTCGAGCCGCCCCGCAAGGGCGAAGCGCACCGCGAATGCACCGCCTGTCAGGCGCCGGATGACGCCTACATCTGGGTCGGTGAGCGGTGGCGCGTACGCGCGATGGACCGTCCCACCGGCCTGCCGATGGTTCTCATCCTGGAATCCCGGTCGCACCTGGATCTCGGCGACCTGCCCAATCTGCTCGCCGCCGAGCTGGGCGTGATGACCGTACGACTGGAACGCGCCATCCGGTCGTTGGACGGGGTGGCCCGGGTCCACGTCAACCGTTGGGGCGACGGGTCGGCGCACCTGCACATGTGGTTCCTCGCCCGCCCGTACGGGCGGCTTCAGTTGCGAGGAACCTTCCTCTCCCTGTGGGACTCGATCCTGCCGCCGATCTCCGAGGGGAAGTGGCGGGAGAATCTGGCCCTGGTGGCTGCCTGGCTGGCCGAGTTCGGTGGACGCCCGCTCGCCGAGCCGCCCCGCATCCAGTGGCAGGCCCCGTCCAGCCTTGCCGCGCAGTCAGCGTCGGCCGGGAACGAACCGACCGAGGGCGGGTCGCTGCTGGACGCGATCGGAGAGACGGCCGACCCACCCGACGCGCCGGGCGGCGTTCCCGTGGCCGCTGCCGACGACGAGGCCGAATCCGGGGCGCAGACGACCGCGGAGCCGGCCGAGTCGCCGACACCGCAGGGACGCAGCATTGCCGAGCAGGAGGGCGACCACGCCGACGACTCCCCGGCACCGCAGCAGGAAGAGTCGGGCGGCGAGGCCACTGCGGTGCCCCCGCAGGCGAGCGAGGTAGCTGAAAAGCCGGGAGAGGTGCCGCCTCAGGCGGTCACCGGCGGGTGACGGCGCGGGCGACCAGGGAACCGATCACCCGTCCGAAGTCCAGCCCGGCGGCCTGCACCGCCAGCGGCAGCAGCGAGGTCTCGGTCATGCCCGGGGAGACGTTGACCTCCAGGACATGCGGCTGCCCGGCCGAGTCGACGATGAGGTCGACCCGGCTGAGGTCACGGAGTCCGAGCGCCGTGTGAGCGGCGATCGCGACCTCGCCCACCTTCTCGGCGACCGCAGGTTCCAGGCGTGCCGGCGTATGCCAGGTGGTCCGACCGGCGGTGTAGCGCGCCGCGTAGTCGTAGACGCCGTTGCGGGGCACGATCTCGACCGGCGGCAGCGCCTGGGGGCCGTCGCCCAGGTCGATGACGGAGACCGCGACGTCCATGCCGGAGACGTACCGTTCCACAAGCGCAGTCGGGTCGTACGCGAAACAACCGACCATGGCGGCCGGCAGCGCCGCCGCGTCCCGGACCACGGCGGCGCCGAGGCCCGAACCACCCTGGGCAGGCTTGACCATCAGCGGCAGTCCCAGCCGGTCCACGATGCGATCCAGCACCGCAACCGCGCCCAGCTCGCTGAACCGGTCGTGCGGCAGCGCGACCCAGTCGGGAGTGGCGATGCCCGCTTCCCGAAGCACCGCCTTCGCCGACGGCTTGTCCCAGGCCAGCCGGGAGGCCCGCGCGTCACAGCCGACGTACGGCACACCGCAGAGGTCGAGTACGCCACGCAGCGAGCCGTCCTCCCCGGTGGCACCGTGCAGCGCGATCACCACGGCGTCCGGCGGGTCGGCGGCCAGCGCCGGCAGCAGAGCCACGTCGGCGTCGCGTAGCTCCGCCTCCACCCCGACCGACCGCAGCGCGTCGAGCACCCGGCGGCCCGAGCGCAGCGACACGTCCCGTTCGTACGACAGGCCACCAGCGAGCACGACCACGTGCAGGTCATCGGCGGTGGGACCGGACACAGGCGTTTCTTCGGCAGCGGCAGAACCCATGCCGGGCATCATGCCAAGTCAGGACCGGGGGTGTCCGAGCCGGCCTGGCCGCGCCGGTTGCCCGGCCCGCCGACCGCGCCGAACACCCGCCGCATGGCGATGTCCTGCTCCATCACGCCGGCCAGCCGGCGTACGCCCTCACGGATCCGTTCCGGCGGCGGGAAGGAGAAGTTGAGCCGCATGTTGCCGGCCCCGCCGCCGTCGGCGTAGAAGCCGGTGCCCGGCACGTAGGCGACCCGCGCGGCGATGGCCCGAGGCATCATCGCCTTCGAGTCGAGCCCTTCGGGCAGGGTCGCCCAGACGAAGAGACCGCCGCCCGGGTTGGTCCACCTGGTCCCCGCCGGCATCAGATCCGCCAGCGCGGCGAGCATCGCGTCCCGCCGCTCCCGGTAGACCTCCCGGTAGACCTTCAGCTGCTCACGCCAGGGCATCGTGGTCAGGTACGTGCTGACGGCCGCCTGCGCGTACGCGCTGGGGCAGAGGATCTGCGCCTCGCTGGCGATGACCAACTTGTCGCGTACGGCGTGCGGGGCGAGGATCCAGCCGACGCGCAGGCCGGGGGCGAACGTCTTGGAGAAGGTGCTGAGGTAGAAGACCCCGTGCCGGCGTCGGGCCCGCAGCGGAGCGGGCGCTTCCTTCTCGAAACCCAACTGGCCGTACGGGTCGTCCTCGACCACCAGCAGACCGGCGCGTTCGCAGATGTCCAGCACCCGTTCCCGGCGCTCCTCGGTCAGCGTCACGCCGGCCGGATTCTGGTACGTCGGGATGGTGTAGAGGAACTTCACCCGCCGCCCGGCCCGGGCCTGCTCCGCGATGGC
Organism: Verrucosispora sp. ts21; assembly: GCF_002879555.1. Taxonomy (NCBI): domain Bacteria; kingdom Bacillati; phylum Actinomycetota; class Actinomycetes; order Micromonosporales; family Micromonosporaceae; genus Micromonospora; species Verrucosispora sp. ts21. The sequence continues at coordinate 29,627 of NZ_PNOZ01000035.1, forward strand.
TGTCTCCAGCGCCTCCGGGATCAGGCCGTCCTCGTCCATCGGCACGTGCACGACCTGCGCCTGGGCGGCCTGGAAGACCCCGAGGGCACCGACGTAGGTCGGGCCCTCGGCGAGTACCACGTCACCCGGGTCGAGGAAGAGTCGCGCCACCAGGTCGAGGGCCTGCTGCCCGCCGACGGTCACCACCACGTCGTCAGGTGACGCCCCGCAGGAGGCGTCGATCCCGGAGAGGGACATCACCTCGCAGATCCGCTCGCGTAGTTCCAGGGTGCCCTGGCCGATGCCGTACTGGAGGGTGGTGGTTCCGTGCTCGCTGCTGAGCCGACCGAGCATCTCGCCCACCGCGTCCAGCGGCAGCGCGGCGATGTACGGTGCGCCACCGGCCAGGGAGACGACCTCCGGTCGGCTGGCGACCGCGAACAAGGCCCGGATCTCCGAGGCGGTCATCCCCCGCACCCGGCGGGCGTACCGGTCGGTGTAGTCGTCGAGCGTTGTGCCGGTCATGACATCACCTCGATGCTGCGCGGACGGCTCCGTCCCGGATACCCGGGACACCGGCGACCATGGCGGCACGGCACGCCGAGTGCCGATCCTAGCCGCCGAACGACGCCGACGGCGTGTGCGATTCCGCGCCCGTCCACATACCGGACCGGTCGCTGACCGTCCTGACGTGGGCGTTTGCGCGTCCTCTCCCGCGCCGCCGATCAGCGGCGTACGATCGCTCGTCGGGGCAGGAATGCGGCGGGTGGCGTCCGAGCCGGTCCCACCGCCGAGCCTAGTGTGGAGAAGCACGCGATGTCGCGACGACTGGTCAGTCTGACCCTGGACACCCTGGAGGACCTGCCCCGTCCGTGCCGGCAATGCGTCTACTGGGAGCTTGATCCGGTTTCCGCCGACCGTGCCTGCGCGGCCGGTGACCCCGGTCTCGAGAAGGAGGCGTGGGTCTCGCAGACCCTGCTGGAGTGGGGTTCCTGCGGCAAGCTGATCTACGTCGACGGCATGCCGGCCGGGTTCGTCATGTACGCCCCACCGGCGTACGTGCCCCGCTCGATGGCGTTCCCCACCTCCCCGGTCTCCGCGGACGCCGCGCTGCTGATGACGGCGAACGTGGTACCAGCCTTCGCCGGCGGCGGGCTGGGCCGGATGCTGGTGCAGGGGGTCGCCCGTGACCTCACCAAGCGGGGGATCAAGGCGATCGAGGCGTTCGGTGACGCGAAGTTCGGTGACGCGGCCGACCCGGCGGGCGCCTGTGTCGCACCCGCCGACTTCTTCCTCTCGGTCGGCTTCAAGACCGTCCGCCCGCACCCCCGCTACCCCCGGCTTCGCCTGGAACTACGGACGGCGTTGAGCTGGAAATCGGACGTCGAGTACGCGTTGGAGAAGCTGCTCGGCTCGATGAGCCCGGAGTCGCTGCTGCGTCCGGTGCGTCCCACCCCGGCCACCCGGTCCACCATCGGCTGAGCGCGCAGCCGGTTCGGCGGCTGAGCGCGGACCGGTCCGGCGTCGTTCAGTCGACCACGTTTCCGGCGGCGACGGCGGCCCGCAACTCGCTGACGTCCAGCGAACCGGTCGGCACGTCACGTTCGTCCGGCAGGTACATCCGTTGCACCGCCGCCACGATGGCCTCGACGAGCTTGTCCCGAAACCGGGGCTCGACAAGCCTGCCGCGGTCCGTCGGCGAGGTGAGGTAGCCGACCTCGATGCGTACCGCCGGCATGCGGGTGAGTCTGAGCAGGTCCCACGCCTTGGCGTGGGTACGGCAGTCGCGCAGCCCGGTGCGCGCCACGATCTCCCGTTGGACCAGCCCGGCCAGTCGTTCCCCGGTTGCCGAGGTCACGCCGTTGTCGGTGCCGTAGTGGTACGTCGCGACCCCTTCGGCAGCCGGATTGGCGTGCCCGTCGGTGTGCAGGGAGATGAACACGTCCGCGCCGAGAGAGTTGGCCAGGTGCGCCCGGTCGATGTCGGGCAGGCACGTCTCCGGTGCCGGTCCCCGGGTGAGCTGCACCCGTACGCCCGACGCGGCGAGCCGACCCTCCAAGCGGCTGGCCAGGTCGTGCATCAGATCCGCCTCGGTCCACCGCAGCGGCCCGTCGGGTACGACCACACCGGGCTCGGTGCCACCATGGCCGGGGTCGATGACCACCGTCCGGCCGACCAGGGTGGGACCGGACTGCCGGATGGCGTCGGACTCGCGCAGCCACTGCGGCCTGCCGCCGACCACCTTGCGGCCGAGCCGGCGCAGCGCCCCCATGGTGTGCGGGCCGCAGGTGCCGTCCGGGGTCAGCCCCACCTCACGCTGGAACTGGGCCACCGCCCGAGACGTTCGGACGCCGTAGATCGCGTCGGCTCGACCGGTGTCGTACCCCATCTCCAGGAGCCGTTCCTGCAGCGACCGGACGTCTTCGCCGGTGAGCGGCACCGGCACCGCGTGGTAGAGGGTGCGGGCACCGAGTCGCCAACGGGCGGCGTCGAGCGCCCGCCACGTTTCGGCGCCGACACGGCCGTCGACGCTGAGGCCCCGGGACTGCTGGAAGGCCCGTACCGCCCGCTCGGTGGCGGTGTCGAACTCGTCGTCGTACGGGCCGGTGGCCTTCGAGAGGAGGTCCAGGCTGGTCAGTACCGCACGGATCTCGGCTACCGCAGGTCCGCGGTCACCGGAACGGATCGGACGCACGCACGACCCCCTCTGTACGGTCGATGGCTGGCCAGGCCCGTCGGCGAGGACCAGGTGGTCACCGGCGTCCGGCGGCCCTCGGTTCGAGGTTATGCGCTGGCGATCCGCAGGGATGGAAAACGCCTCGACCCCGTGCCGGCGAGCCGGTCACGGGGTCGAAATGGCGGTACTGCGGGGCTCAGAGAGCCGACTGGATCAGCTTGACCAGCTCACCCTTGGGCTTGGCACCCGCGATCGACTGCACCGGCTCACCGTTCTTGAACACGGTGAGGGTCGGTACGGACATCACCCGGTAGGCGCGGGCCGTCTCCGGGTTCTCGTCGATGTTGAGCTTGACGATGCTGACCTGGTCACCCATCTCGCGGGCGATCTCCTCCAGCAGCGGTGACACCTTGCGGCACGGTCCGCACCACTCAGCCCAGAAATCCACCAGAACCGGCTTGTCGGACTTGAGTACGTCGACGACGAAGCTAGCGTCGGTGACCGACTTGGTTGCTCCCACTGTTTGGTCCCTCCTGCATCGGTGTGTCTCGTTCAGTCCGTTGCCAGCGTGGCGATGAAGCGTTCCGCGTCGAGTGCGGCGGCACAGCCGGTGCCGGAGGCGGTGATGGCCTGCCGGTAGGTGTGGTCGACCAGGTCACCGGCGGCGAACACACCGGGGATGCTGGTCCGGGTGCTGGGGGCCTCGACCTTCACGTACCCCTCGTCGTCGAGCTCCACCTGCCCGCGGAACAGCTCGCTGCGCGGGTCGTGGCCGATCGCCACGAAGACGCCGGTGACGTCGAGCACCTTGGTCTCGCCGGTGTGCACGTTGCGGATCCGCGCCCCGGAGACCTTGCCGTCCGTGCCGAGGATCTCCTCCACCACGGAGTTCCACTCGACCTTGATCTTGTCGTTGCTCAGCGCCCGCTCGGCCATGATCTTGCTCGCCCGGAACGAGTCCCGACGATGGATGATGGTCACCGAGTCGGCGAAGCGGGTCAGGAAGCTGGCCTCCTCCATCGCCGAGTCACCGCCACCGACGACCACGATGTGCTGGTTGCGGAAGAAGAAGCCGTCGCAGGTGGCGCAGGAGGAGACGCCGTGGCCCAGGTACTCCTGCTCACCCGGTACGCCCAGCGGACGCCACGCGGAGCCGGTGGCGAGGATGACGGCCCTGGCCCGGTAGGCGGTCTCGCCGACCCAGACGGTGCTGTACGCGTCGGGGCGGGCGGTGTCGGTCAACTCGACCCGGGTGACGTCATCGGTCAGGAACTCCGCGCCGAACCGCTCGGCCTGCTTGCGCATGTTGTCCATCAGCTCGGGGCCGAGGATGCCGTCGGCGAAGCCGGGGAAGTTTTCTACCTCGGTGGTGGTCATCAGCGCGCCGCCGGACTGTACGCCTTCGATGATCAGGGGCTTGAGGTTGGCGCGGGCCGCGTAGACCGCCGCGGTGTAACCGGCCGGCCCAGAGCCGATGATGATCAGGTTGCGGACCTCGTCCACTGCCGTCTCCCAATCGTGTTGACTTGTCGGCATCGGTGAAGCGCCGATGCCGAACCGAGTGCCGACGCGGCGGCAACTGACTTCCAGAACATCATCGTAGGAACCGGAGATTCCCGAGCCGGTCATCCGGTGGGTCAGGTCACGTGGACGGCCAAACGTCCGGCGCCTGACGACTCACCCTACCCGCGTACGGTGGCGGCTGTCCGAGCCGGATCCGGGGATACCACATTCAGGGCCGCTGACCCACGCCCATCGGGTGCCGGCGGCGTCGGTGAAGCGCACCACCAGCGCCGGGTGTCCCTGGAAGCGGGCGTACTCGATGTCCTCGAAGACCAACGGCTGTGCGCCGTGTTCGGTGCCGATGTCCGCGAGGCAGGCGGTCAGCGCCACCTGGTCGTCGAGCCGGGCCAGGTCCGCGGGGCCGGCCATGCGATCGACGTCGCCACTGGCATCAGGTGTCTCGGTGCTGGAGTAGGCGTTGAACTTGGCTTCCGGCTCCGTCGCCAGTTCCTGCGGGGTGTAGTCCCTCCCGGTGTGGCGCTGCGGGGTGCCTTCGGTGACCGGGAGCCGCTGGGGCGAGGTGTTGACCGCGGCCCGCTCGGGACCGGCCTGGCCTTCCTGTGCGTGCGGCGTGGCGGCCGGATCGCTCAGCGCGGTGCCCGCTGTCGTGTCGCCGCCCTGATTCGGCCGGACCAGCTGCAGGGTCCCCAACCCGACGACAAGCGCGGCAGCGAGGGCGACCGGCCCTGCGACGCGGGCCCAGCGGCGGCTCCGCCGACCGGGCCGGGTGGCGTTGCGGTCGGGACCAGGCCGGGTGGCGTTGCGGTCGGGACCGGCCGGGGGTGCGGCTTGCGGACGGCGGCCACCGAGCGGCTGCGCCGGAACCCGAGACGGTCGCCCGGTGGAAGCCCGATCGTCGCTGTGGTCCGAAGCCGTTGCCGGGATGTCCGAATCCAGATCGGTGTCGTCGCTGTCGGGCAGGACGTCGGAGAGGTCAGCGGTGTCGAGTGCGGCGCGGATCCGGTCGGCGACCTCGGGCGGCATCTCCACCGCGGAGCCGCCCCAGCCGAGCAGATCGGTGCGCACCTCGGCGACGGCCGGGGCGAGCAGCGCGTGCGCCTGTGCCCAGGACGGATCCTGGGCGATCAACCGGGCGACCTCGGCCTGCTCCGGGGTGCCCTCCAGGGCACCGCCGAGGTAGTCGGCGAGCAGGTCGTGGTCGACCTCGCTGAACTCCCCGGCAGTCACGTTTCCTCCTGGTTGACGTCCGGCCTCCAGGACCGTCCCGACCCCGATCGGACGTCCCGCCGGGCACTGGGGTTCCCTGGGGTGACCGCCGGCACTTCCGAAAGTGCCTCGTCACTGCCGGTCCGCAGGTGACCGAGCAGTACGGCGAGCCGGGCTCGACCCCGGGCACACCGGCTCTTGACCGTTCCTTCGGCCACGCCGAGGATCCGGGCGACCTCGGCGACCGGGTAGCCCTGCACGTCGACAAGCACCAGCGCGGCCCGCTGCTCGATCGGCAGGGTGGCAAGCGCCTCCCGGACGACGAGCGCGGTGTCGTGGTCGCGTACCGGTGCGGCGGGCTCGACCCCGCCGGTGCCGTGACCGTCGCCCGGCTCCCGAACCCCGTCGGGCAGTGGCACGGTGGGATGGGCCTGGCGTCGGCGGATCCGGTCGAGGCAGGCGTTCACCACGATCCGGTGCAGCCAGGTGGTGACGGCCGCGTCGCCCCGGAACCGGGCGGCAGCCCGGTGCGCCGACAGCATGGCGTCCTGGAGGGCGTCCGCGGCCTCCTCGCGGTCGCCGAGCGTACGCAGGGCAACCGCCCAGAGCCGGTCCCGGTGCCGCTGGAACAGCTCACCGAAGGCGTGCCGGTCACCGGCAACGTGGGCGTGCAGCAGGTCGAGGTCACTGCCCGTCTCGCTCACCGTTGCTCCACCCGTCCGGCCGGAACCGGCGTCACCCGTCGCTGCCTCCATTGTCAGGCTCGGTCGGGGCACCGGTTCGGCCGGGCCCGGCTCATGACCCCTGGACCGTGATCTCGTTGACCCCGACCTTGTAGCCACTTCCGTTCGGCGGCAGGTCGGTGATCCAGAACAGCAGGTAACGGTACTTCTGGTCGGCGTCGAAGCCGTTGAAGGTCATCGTCGTGCCGTCGTGCGCCTCGAACGGCTGACCGATCGGGTTCTTCTTGTACGCCTTGAGAATCTCGTCGTCGCCCTTGTTGGTCGAGGGCTGGTCGATGGTGCCGGTGAGCAGCTCGGCGGAGGCACCCGTGTCGGAGAGGTTCACCTGCACCGACTTGATGGTGTGCTCGCCACCCAGGTCGATCCAGACGCCCATGCCCCGCTTGTAGTTGCCGAAGTTGCTGGCCCCCCGGTAGGTCTGCGTCGACCAGCCGTCGTCCTTGTCGCCGTCGAAAACCTTCTCGGCGTCGCGGACCTCGGCCCGGTCCCGGCTGTCGGGGTCGATGATCCGGGCGGCGCTGATCTTCAGGTTCCGGACCGCCGGTGCCGCCGGCTCCTCGCTCACCGGCGCGCTGGAGGTGGGCGCGGCGACCGGATTCTTCTGCGGCTCGTCCTCGTCGCCACCGAGGGTGCTGATGCCGATCAGCAGACCGACCAGGGCGAGCGCGAGCAGCCCCGCGATGCCCAGGGCGACCTTGCGGCCACCGGCGGCGGCCAGCGGCGAGGGCTCCTCACCGGTCTCGGCGGCGAAGCGCAGCGGACCGTTGGCGTCGAGGTAGTCGTCCTCGGGCACGTCGAGTCGGGCCAGTTCCGCCGCCAGGACGTCCGAGGAGGGCGGCGCGATGTCGGCGTCGAGCAGGTCCATCGTGAGGTCGTCCAGGTACGCCGGCACACCGGCCCGGACCTGACGGGGTGCCGCCGCCGCACCGTTGGCGTCGCGTACGGCGTCGGGGATGGCCGCCCGGCCGTGCCCTGCGGTGGCGCCGTGCAGTGGGGCCTCGGCGTGCGGCCAGTAGCCGGTCAGCGCGAAGTAGAGGAGGCCGCCGACGGCTCGGACGTCGTTCTCCTGGCTGTCGGCACCGTCGGTACGGGCATCGGCCAGCACCACCCGACCGTCGTCGCTGATCATCACCGTGCCCGGGTGCACGTTGCCGTGCACCATGCCGGTGGCGTGTACGGCCGCCAGAGCGCTGGCGACCGCGTTGCCGACGGCGGTGGCCCGGGCGGCGTCCAGGGGTCCTTCGGAAACCAGTTCCCGCAGCGAATGCCCGTCAACCCACTCGCGCACCACGTAGGCCCGCTCGGCCTCGTCGATGGCGTCGTAGACGCCCACCAGGTTGGGGTGGATGACCCGGCTGGCCGCGACCGCGGCCTGGAGCATCTCGGTGGCGGAGTCGCCACCCGGATAACGCATCACGACCGCTACCGGCCGGCGCAGCACGACATCGACCCCACGCCAGACCAGCCGGCCGGCGCTGTCGTTGTTGATGTGCTCGACCAGTTCGTAACGCTCGGCGAGGACCTCACCGGCCGTCGGAGCACCGAAGGTCATGACCGGCGGAGTGGTCTCGTCCGCGTCCTGACCCTCGCCGACCTGGGTCACCCGTCCTCCCTCGGTGATCTTGTCGATCGATGGACCCGCGCTGCTGGGCATGTGACTTCCCGCTCCGCATTCGTCTGGCACGGGGCGACCGGTTCCGACGCGAGCCGGTGCCTGCCGTACCCGTCGAGAGCGACCTTACCTGGGTTGGCCGTCTCCCCGACATGTCATCTTCCCGCCGTGACCAACAGGGGTGTTCGCACTCGGGCGCACTCGTCCGGTTACGACCGATGTCGGCCACGTTGCTGGTACATGTACCAGCCAATCTAGAGGCCGCCTACAACGAGCTGTCGCCGGGGCGGTGCAGGCTGTACGCGGTGGATCAGGTGTCAGCGGGGTTCCCGTCGATCGGCCGACCACACTCGGCCTTCCGGTTGGTTATCCACAGGCCGATCCGGTAGGTGAGCGGCGACGCGCTGAGTTATCCACAGGCACATCCCCAGCCTGGTGATCCTCGACCACGCTCGGTGAATGCGTGGAGATCAGCGGCCGAGCCGGCGACGGACCATGCCGACCACCTCGGTGATCTCGGAGATCCGGAGCAGCATCGCCAGGCCGAGGTACGTACCACCGATCACCGCCCCGCCGACGACCAGCTGCACGAGGGCCTGCAGCCGGGTGGGCGTGTCGTCGCCGGGTAGCAGGGCCACCACCAGCAGACCGACGAGTGCGGCGCCGAGCGCGGCCACCGCCACCCGGCCCAGCGTGCGCAGGATCGTGCCCAGCCCGATGCGGCCCACCCTCGGGCGCAGCAGCCAGGCGGAGGCGATCGCGGCGGCGAGGTACGAGATCGTGTTGCCGATCATCATTCCGGACGCGGCGAAGCTAGCCGAGAAGGCCGCGAACAGCCCGATCTGCACCAGCGCCCGTAGCGCCACCACCGGGATGTTGATCAGGGCCGGGGTGCGGGTGTCCGGCAGGGCGTAGAAGGCGAAGGTGAACAGTTGGCTGACCGCGAACGGCACCAACGCCACCGCCGCGAACAGCAGCACCGGGGCGGTCGCCTTCGCGCCTTCGTCGGTGAACGCCCCCCAGCGGAACAGCGTGAAGGCGATCGGGGTGGCCAGCACGGCGTAGCAGACGGCGATCGGTGCGAGCACCGCCGAGACGGTGCGGGTGCCTCGGGACAGGTCGGCCGCCAGGTCGGCGTACCGGCCGTCGGCGGCGGCGGCGCTCATCCGGGGCATCAGCGCGGTGATGATCGAGACGGCGATGATGCCGTGCGCCATCATCAGCAGCAGGAACACGTTGTTGTAGATCAACGCACCGGCGGCCTGCCCACTGGTGCGGCTGAGCAGGTTGAAGACCACGATCAGGCCGATCTGGCTGACCGCCACGTAACAGAACATCCAGGCGCCCAGCCGACCCAGCTCGCCAAGACCGAGCGCGCGGAAGTCGAACCGGAACCGCCACCGGAAGCCGACCTTGCGCAGCGCGGGCAGCAGCCCGGCGGCCTGGACGGCCACACCGAGCAGGGTGCCGCCGCCGATCAGCAGGATCCGGCCGGTGGTCATCTCGTCCGGGGCGAGGATGTCGGTGCTGAAGATCGCGATGTACAGGCCGGCGGTGGCGATCACCACGATGTTGTTCAGGATCGGCGCCCACATCGGGGCGGCGAAGTGCCCCCGGGTGTTGAGCACCGCGCTGATCAGCGCGCTCAGGCCGGTGAAGAAGATCATCGGCAGCATCAGCCGGGCCAGCGCGGTGACCAGGGACCGGTAGTCGGCAGGTGCCTCGTCGCTGGCGTACAGCCAGGTGAGCACCGGTGCCATGGCGACCGCGAGCAGCGCCGCCGCGCCGAGCGCGACCACCGCCAGGGTGAGCAACCGCTGGGTGTACGCCTGACCGCCGTCCGGGTCGAACTTGCGCCGCCGCACCAGCACCGGGATCAGCACGCTGGTGAGGATGCCGCCGAGCAGGAACTCGTACACCATTCCGGGCAGGATCTGGGCGGTGGTGTACGCGTCACCGATGGCCGAGCCGAGCGCGGCGGTGATCGCCAAGGTGCGCAGGAAACCCGTACCCCGGCTGACCAGGCTGCCGACGGCCATCACCGCGCTGTTGGTCGCGGCGCTGCCCTCCGCGACCTGCTCCTGCGGTGGGGCGACCGACTCGGCGGCGGGCTGGTTGAGCGGGTCGGCGGAGATGAACGTGGCACCGTCACCGGGCCGGCCGCCGGGCGCGCCGCCCTGCTGGGCGTTCGCGCTGCGGTAGAGCCCGCCGCTCATCTGCGCCTCCAAGGGGATAGGCCGGAACCGGCACCGGCCCGCACGCCACAGACCTTAGTCAACCCCGGCCCGTTACCCGCGCCCGGCGGAGGAGATGCCAGTCAGGACCGATAGGCTGCTGATCCGATGTCCGACGCCGCCGCATCCCACGCCACCGACCGCCGCGAACTGAGCGCCGCGCAGCGCAACGCCGTCGCCGAACTGCTCCGGGTCTCCCCGGTCGCCGACGAGTTGGGCCGCCGATTCGCCGCCGCCGGTCACGAACTGCATCTCGTGGGCGGTTCGGTACGCGATGCGCTGCTCGGTCGGCTCGGCGAGGATCTCGACTTCTGCACCGACGCGCATCCGGATCAGACGCTCGGCATCGTGCGGGGCTGGGCCGAGGCGATCTGGGAGACCGGACGCGAGTTCGGCACCATCGGCTGCCAGCGCGACGGTCTGCGACTGGAGATCACCACCTTCCGCGCCGAGTCGTACGACCAGGTGAGCCGGAACCCGGTGGTCGAGTACGGCACCAACCTGACCGAGGACCTGCGGCGGCGGGACTTCACCATCAACGCGATGGCGGTGAGCCTGCCGGATCATCGCTTCACCGACCCGTACAGCGGCCTGGCCGACCTGGCCGCGAAGGTGGTGCGTACCCCGGGCACCCCCGCCGAGTCGTTCGGCGACGACCCGCTGCGGATGCTGCGGGCCGCCCGCTTCGCCGCGCAACTGCGCTTCGCGGTCCACCCGGACGTGTACGCGGCGATGACCCGGATGGCGGCCGACCTGGACCGGATCACTGCCGAGCGGATCCGGGACGAGTTCACCAAGCTGCTCTGTGCCGCCGACCCGATCACCGGACTGCGGCTGCTGGTCGACACCGGGCTGGCCGAGCGCTTCCTGCCCGAGTTGACCGGCCTCAAGCTGGAGATCGACGAGCACGCCCAGCACAAGGACGTCTACGAGCACACCCTCACCGTGGTGCGCAACGCGATCTCGTACGAGCAGGACGGGCCGGACTTCATCCTGCGGATGGCCGCCCTGATGCACGACGTCGGCAAGCCGGCGACCAAGGCGGTCGGCTCCGACGGGCGGGTCAGCTTCCACCACCACGAGGTGGTCGGTGCCCGGTTGACCAAGGCGCGGATGAAGGCGCTGCGCTACCCGAAGGACATCACCACCAAGGTCACCGCCCTGGTCGCGCTGCACCTCCGCTTCTACGGGTACGGCCGGGGCGAGTGGACCGACTCGGCCGTCCGCCGGTACGTCACCGACGCCGGTGATCTGCTGTCCCGGCTGCACAAGCTGACCCGGTCGGACTGCACCACCCGCAACCGGCGTAAGGCGGCTCAACTGGCGGCGGACTACGACGCCCTGGAGGAGCGGATCGCCCGGATCGCCGCCGAGGAGGACCTGGCCCGGGTCCGTCCCGATCTGGACGGCAACGCGATCATGGAGTTGCTCGGCGTACCGCCCGGGCCCATCGTCGGGCAGGCCTGGAAGTACCTGAAGGACCTACGCCTGGAACGCGGGCCGCTGGACCGTGACACGGCCGAGGCCGAACTGCTGCGCTGGGCCCGCGAGCAGGGCATCGGTAGCTGAGCGTAGCCGGTCTTCACGTTATCCACGAGTGTCCTGCATCGACGGTCGCTACGACGAAACGCCCACGTTCCGACCAAACGGTTGACCCCTGCCTTGCACAGTTCATTCATGATGTTGGGGCGTCCTGCTCGTGTCATCTGCCGCAGTAGGACATTCCATTGCCCGTTCGGCCGCCGCTGGCTGCCGACGACAAAACGGGGAGATCGCCTAGTGAAACGACGTGGCGTACTGCGCCGCACGGCGGTAGCGGGGCTCGCCTTCGCCACCGCCTCGTCCATCCTCACCGTCGCCACCGGCGGCGTCGGGATGGCTGCTCCCGCCGACTCGGCCCGCGCCGAGGTCCGCGGCAGCGAGGGCACCGGCGTCGTGCCGGGCCGTTACATCGTCGTCCTCAAGGACAAGCAGGCCACTTACAGCAGCGTCCGGGCGCTCGCCTCGACCCTTGTCAAGCAGCATGGCGGCACCGTCCGTCAGGTGTTCGACACTGCTCTCGTCGGCTACTCGGCCGCGATGGACCAGCGGCAGGCCGACAAGCTCGCCGCGCATCCCGCCGTCGACTACGTCGAGCCGGTGCGTCGGCTGTCGGCCAACGGCACGCAGAGCAACCCGCCGTGGGGTCTGGACCGGCTCGACCAGTACACGGCGAAGCTGAACAAGACCTACAAGTACCCGAACACCGGTAGCAAGGTCACCGCGTACATCCTGGACACCGGCATCAACGTCAAACACCAGGACTTCGGCGGCCGGGCCACCATGGGGTACGACGCGATCGACCCGCCGCCGCCCACGCCGGACCCGGATCCCACCGATCCGCCGGTGGACGGCGTCAAGGCCAACGCGAACGGGGACTGCAACGGTCACGGCACGCACGTGGCGGGCACCGTCGGCGGCACCAAGTACGGTGTCGCCAAGGGCGTCAAGCTGGTCGGCGTACGGGTGCTCGACTGTGACGGTTACGGCACGACCGAGCAGGTCGTCGCCGGTGTCGACTGGGTGACCGCGAACGCGCAGAAGCCGGCCGTGGCCAACATGAGCCTCGGTGACGTCGTCACCATCCCGTCGCTCGACGAGGCGGTGAAGCGCTCGATCGCCTCGGGCATCACCTACTCGCTCGCCGCCGGTAACTCGATGATGGACGCCTGCAAGACGTCCCCCGCCCGGGTGCCGGACGCGATCACCGTCGGCGCGACGGACCGGGTCGACATGAGGGCCTGGTTCTCGAACTACGGCAAGTGCCTCGACGTGTTCGCACCGGGCGTCAGCATCGTCTCGGCGCGGCACGACAACAACACCGGCAGCGTGGGCTACAGCGGCACGTCCATGGCGGCTCCGCACGTGGCGGGTGCCGCGGCGCTGCTGCTGCACTCCAACCCGACGTGGACGCCGAAGCAGGTCCGCGACCGCATCGTCACCACCGGTGTCGCGGGCGCGGTCTACGACACGAAGGGCTCGATCGACCGGATGTTGACGGTCGGTTCGGTCACCCCCACCCGCAGCGGTTTCGGCTTCAAGGCCAAGTCCAACGGGAAGTTCGTCACCGCCGCCAGCACCAAGAAGGCGCTTGTCAACAACGGCAAGAGCCTGGGCACCGCGCAGCGCTACGACTTCGTCAACGCCGGAAGTGGTCTGATCGCGCTGCGGTCCAAGAGCACCGGCCGGTACGTGGTGGCGCCGAGCAACGGCACCAAGCCGCTGATCGCCAGCCACAAGACGATCGTCAAGTCGGCGAAGTTCCAGATCATCAACCACGCCGACGGTACGGTCAGCCTCAAGTCCAAGATCAACGGCAAGTACGTCACCGCGCCGAAGTCGGGTACCTCGACGTTGAAGGCGAGCAAGACCAGCATCGGCTCGTCGGAGAAGTTCAACATCGAAGCGCCGGCTCCGGTGATCAGCATCAAGTCGAAGGCCAACGGCAAGTACGTCGTGGCCGGCAGCAAGCCGCTGATCGCCAGCAGCAGCAAGGTCACCAAGTCGGCGAAGTTCCAGATCGTCAACATCGGTGACGGCTTCTTCGGCCTCAAGGCCCTCGCCAACGGCAAGTACGTGACCGCCGCGAGCAAGGGCACCAAGCCGCTGATCGCCAGCGCCAAGTCGCGCGGCGTGTGGGAGAGCTTCGACTTCCTCGACTACAACGGCGACGGCACGGTCTTCTTCCGGGCCAGCGACAACCAGGCGGTCTCCGCCGGATCGGCCGGCACCAAGCAGCTGATCTCGAACAAGAACATCAAGTGGTTCGATTTCGAGTTGGGGCTCGGCAAGGGCGAGAAGTTCACCGTCTCGGCCGCGTAACACCCCCCGCACCACCCGACGCCCGTCGGAGCACCCGGACACCCGGGCCGCTCCGGCGGGCGTCGCTCGTTGGGGCACCCGCACACTGGGGTCGCTCCGGTGGATGTCGCTCGTTGGGGCACCCGCACCCTCGGGCCGCTCCAGCTGGGTGTTCGGCGCGCACTGGCGCGGGTCTATGGGCCTCCACCACCGTCCGGTGAAGATCACGCTCGATCTGGGATCGAGTGGCTTCCCCGGCTCGGGATACCACTCGATCCCAGATCGAGTGCCAGTCGAGCGGGGGTGGCGGATTGGCTGGCGGGTGGCAGTCGGGCGGAGGCGGCAGGTTGCCGGCTGAGGGCCAGTTGGGCGGGGTGGTGGATTCGTGGATGGGTATGGCGGGTTCGGGGGCGTGGTTGTGGAGTCGGGCGTCGGGGAGAATGGCGGGATGCGTTGGACGCTGCTCGACTCGCCGATCGGGATCTTCTCCGTGGCCACCGACGATTACAGCGTGTGCGGGGCGCACTTCGGGCTGGTCGAGTCCGCGAGTGAGACGCCGGCCGACCCGATCGCGGCGCGGGCGGTGGCGGAGCTACGGGCCTACTTCGCTGGAGAGCTGACCGAGTTCGGGACTCCGGTGCGGGCGCCGCGCGGCTCCGACTTCGAGCGGGCGGTGTGGCGGGAGATGACCCGTATCCCGTACGGGGAGACGCTCACCTACGGGCAGGTGGCCCGGCTGGTGGGTGATCCCGGTGCGGCACGGGCGGTCGGGGTGGCCTGCAACCGCAACCCGGTCCCGGTCATCGTGCCCTGCCACCGCATCATCGGTGCCGGCGGCAAACTGGTCGGCTTCGGCGGCGGCCTGGACCGCAAGGTCAAGCTGCTGGAGTTGGAAGCCCGGGTCGCCCTGCAACAAGCCTGGTCCTGACCGCCACCCCGCAGACCGCCACCCCGCAGACCGCCACCCCGCAGACCGCCACCCCGCAGGTCGCCGCTGCCGACTGGCTTACCCACTGCCGCGGCCTGCTCGCCCACTGCCGCGACCGGCTCGCCCGGTGTCGCGGCCGGCTTGCCCACTGCCATAAACGGCCTGCCACTGCCGCGGCCAGCTTGCTGACTGCGGCGACCAGCGCGTGATCGACTCCGTTTCGGCGAAACGGCGGTGTCCGACCGCTACAGACACCACCGTTTCGGCGAAACGGCGGTCCCAGCCACGCCGGGCACCTCGCTTGGTACCTCGTTGGGCTGGCGATACGGTGCGGGCCACCCCGTGCCTGCCCGTTACCTGGGTCGAGCCGGATCGGGGGTGTGGGCAGCGGGCTGGCCGGGCGGTCGTCCCGTCTTCGTCGCCCGCTGCGTCCGGCTGGGGCGGCGAAGCAGTTGCGCAGGAGCGCTGGTGGCCAGGAGGTCAGCCTGGGGGAGGTCAGCCTGGGGCGGGGAGGCAGCCGCCGTCGGCGATGCGGGTGCCGAATTCCACGGTGATGTCGTCCTGACGGACGCTGCCGAAGACGCATGCCCGGCCGGTCCATCCGGAGAAGATCAGCCCGTCACCGGGGCCGAGGTCAAGTCGACCCGGCGGGCGGACGACCACATCCAGCAGCCCGGTGCTGGCCACCGCCTGCCGTACCGCTTCCTCCTCGGGCGCGTCCCGACCGCCGACGGTCAGTAGGTTGAGGACGCGCTGCACTTCCACCGCACAGGCGTGGGCACCGTCGGCTGCCGCCGGTTCGAGGTTGCCCCGCTGACGGAAGGCCTTGTTGGCTGCCTGCTGGCGCAGGAATTCCTCCTGGCGCAGCTGCTCATCGGTCATCGGATGTCCGCTGCCGGCAGCCTCCGGCGCAAGCTGGGAGGTGACTGACCCGCCAGGCTTCGCCACCACCTCTGGCGGCGTAGCCGCCGCACCCGCACAGCGGGCCTCGACGATCGGCGTCGCCGAGACCGCCGGTGATGCCGAGACGGCCGGTGATGCCGAGACGGCCGGTGATGCCGAGACGGCCGGTGATGCCGGCCCGGTCGACGGGTTGCTGCCAGGCGGTGCGCAGGCAGTCAGGGCGAACACGAGGACGCCCGCGACTGCGCTGCCCACCCGGTATCGCGACCCGACGATGGCCGTGCCCCGGGTGAGCTGGTCGACGATGTCGGCTGAGGAACTCCACGTGTCCGTTGGACAGGTGGCCGCCATGCAGTTGCCAGGGCGGGAATGACGAAACGATCGGCAGTTGCCAAGGAGGGGAAAAGGAACCGATCGCCTCCGCCTCGGCCCGCCGCTGCACCGCACTCGCCGTCGGGACGACCGACACTCGTCAATGGACAGCACGTCGCTCAGCCTAGCCGCCGCTGGCGGTACGAAATGTCCTTCCGTACCGCGCCCTCTTTGCCTTGCGGTGGGGGTGGACAGCGGTGAGGGCCGGGTCCGTGCGGACCCGGCCCTCGGCGGTGCTGTTACTTCAGCGCGTCAGCGCTCGATCTCGCCGGCGATGAACGCCTCGACGGCGGCGTGCGCGTCGTGGTCGGCGTACTGCACGGGCGGGGACTTCATGAAGTACGACGAGGCCGACAGGATCGGGCCGCCGATCTTCCGGTCCAGAGCGATCTTGGCGGCGCGGACCGCGTCGATGATGACGCCGGCCGAGTTCGGCGAGTCCCACACCTCGAGCTTGAGCTCGGCGTTGAGCGGGGTGTCGCCGAAGGAGCGGCCCTCCAGGCGGATGTAGGCCCACTTGCGGTCGTCCAGCCACGGCACGTGGTCGGACGGGCCGATGTGCACGTCGCTCTTGGCCATCTCGTGGGGCACCTGGGAGGTCACCGACTGGGTCTTCGAGATCTTCTTCGAGACCAGGCGGTTGCGCTCCAGCATGTTCATGAAGTCCATGTTGCCGCCGAAGTTGAGCTGGTACGTGCGCAGCAGCTCGACACCGCGGTCCTCGAAGAGCTTCGCCAGGGCCCGGTGCACGATGGTCGCGCCGACCTGGCTCTTGATGTCGTCACCGACGATCGGCAGACCGGCGTCGGTGAACTTCTGCGCCCACTCCGGGTCGGAGGCGATGAAGACCGGCAGGGCGTTGACGAACGCGCAGCCGGCGTCGATGGCGGCCTGGGCGTAGAACTTGTCGGCCTGCTCCGAGCCCACCGGCAGGTACGAGACGACGACGTCGACCTGGGCGTCACGCAGCGCCTTGACCACGTCGACCGGTGCGGCGTCGGACTCCTCGACGATCTCGCGGTAGTACTGGCCGAGGCCGTCGAAGGTCGGGCCGCGCTGGACGGTCACGCCGGTCGGCGGTACGTCGCAGAGCTTGATGGTGTTGTTCTCGCTGGCGACGATCGCCTCTGCGAGGTCCATGCCCACCTTCTTGGCGTCGACATCGAACGCCGCGACGAACTGCACGTCCGAGACGTGGTAGTCGCCGAAGGTGACGTGCATGAGACCCGGGACGCGGTCGTTCGGGTCAGCGTTCCGGTAGTACTCGACGCCCTGCACGAGGGACGAGGCGCAGTTACCCACACCGACGATGGCGACGCGGACGGAGCCCATCGCGTGTGCCTCCTTCTTTTCTGTCACGGCCGCTCTTTCCTGGACTCTCCAGGCGGAGGCGGGCTGTTGTCTTCTCGTCGGCCGCCGGCCGTCCCGTCGTTCGGGACCGTCGGGGCACGGCCGGAGCGCTCGTTGGCGATGAGCTCCTCCAGCCAGCGGACCTCACGCTCACAGGCCTCCAGGCCGTGGCGTTGCAGCTCCAGCGTGTACGCGTCGAGGCGCTCGGCCGCTCGGCCGAGTATGTCGCGAAGTCCTTCACGACGTTCCTCGATCGTGCGACGGCGACCTTCCAGGATTCGCAGTCGGGTCGCCTGATCGGTTCGGGAAAAGAACGCGAAGTGCACGCCGAAGCCGGTGTCGCCGTACGTCTCCGGCCCGGTCTGCGCGATGAGCTGGGCGAAGCGTTCCTTGCCCTCCGCGGTGATGGTGTAGACCACCCGACCTCGTCGGCTGGTCAGCGCGGGAACCTCCTCGGCGGTCGCGGGTGTGTCGGCGGCCTCGGTGATCCAACCCGCCGCCTGGAGGCGACGCAGGGTCGGGTAGAGAGAGCCGTAGCTGATCGCTGCCCGGATCGCTCCGAGCTTGGCGGTGAGCTCCTTGCGCAGCTCGTAGCCGTGCATCGGAGCCTCCTGCAGCAGGCCGAGGATGGCCAGCTCAAGCATCGGCCAACCTCCCCATTACCCTGTGCGTGGATCGCTAACCACCACGATGTATCGGACCGATACATCGCACCGTAGCGGCTAGCTCCGATCGGGGCAAACCCCCTCCTGTTAAACCCTCGGTCCGAGGTCTGCTCGTTACAGATCGTGACGGTGGTCGCCTCGTCTGGCGAGACCGCGTACCCTTTGCCGCATGCGTACGCAGCGCCAGGTCGTCGACTACTCGCTTCGGAGGCGAGCGCTGCTGCGTGAACTCGTCGCCGGTCGGGTCGGCACCTATGACCTGTGTGACGCGTCTCCGTACCTGAAGAACGCGGCTCGGTTCCACGGCGAGCCCACCGACCAGCGGTGTCCGATCTGCCGGAGCGAAAACCTCACCCACGTCCACTACATTTACGGCGACGAACTCAAGCAGTCCGCCGGCCAGGCCCGTACGGTGGCCGAGTTGTCGATGCTGGCGATGACGCTGCGTGAGTTCCAGGTGTTCGTGGTGGAGGTGTGCCTCGGCTGTGACTGGAACCATCTGGTGGAGCAGTATCTGCTCGGGCGGGACGGACTGACCGAGAGCGAGGCGGAGCATGAAGCGGCCGGCGGGGTAGCCGCCGCTGCTGCGGGAGCCAACGCTCAGCGAAGGCGAGAGGCCCAACGGTGATTCGAGCGCGATCGGCCAGCCCTGGCCGTGACGTACCTGGCCGGGGCGACCGACGGCTCGTAAGTGCGAATAGTCCGAAAGATTCGTATCTGATGCCGGCACCACGGCACCCCCGTGCCGTGCGCGCGGGTGTCGCATCTCACGGCAAACCGGTGGCGGCGCGACAGCGCCCCACCGCGACGGCAGGGTGTGAGGAATGAACTCGTACGGTGATCCCAGCTCCTCGCGCGGCCGGGCCCGGATACCGGGCCAGGACGACCCGGGGCAGGCGGACGACGCGTACCGCAGCCCGAGTGGTGACCCGCGCGGAGTCAACTGGACGACCGGACCTGAGGGCGCGGCCCCGTCGGCTCGTGCCTCGGTCGGTGGGCGGGCCTCGGTCGGTGGTTCGGCGAGCGTGCCGACGCCGGGTCGATCCGCCGGCTCGGCCTCGGTCGGTCGCGCCGGTCCGGGTCGTGCGTCGGTACCGGTCTCCCCGGCACCCGGTGGTCGTGCGTCGGTACCGGTCTCACCTGCCTCCGGCGGTCGGGCCTCGGTGCCGGTGTCGCCCGCAGCCGGCCTTGCCGGTCGTGCGTCGGTGCCGGTCTCCCCGGCTCCCGGCGGACCGGCGGGTCGGGCTACGGTCGGTGCGGCTGCCGTCGGGGCGGCCTCGGCCGGCCGGGCGAGTGTCGGTTCGGCTTCGGTGGGTGGTGCCGGCGGTCGAGCCGCCGTGGCGCGGGCCAGCGTCGGTGGCCCCGGAGGGCCAGGTGGACCGGGTGGTCCCGGTGGCCCGGGCGGACCAGTTGGTCCCGGGCGGGGCGGGCGTGACCCGAAAGCGGTAGCCCGGGCCCGTAGGCGCAAGCGGATGAACCTGCTGATCGCCAGCTTCGCCGTCTTCATCATGCTTGCCGGCATCGGCGTCGTCGGGTTCACCTACTACTCGACGAACGTGGTGCTGCCCAAGGAGATCCCGCTGCCGCTGTCCACCACCGTATACGCCAAGGACGGCAAGACGCTGGTGGCCAAGCTCGGCAACGAGAACCGCACCTTCGTCACCATCGAGAACATCCCCCAGCACGTGCGCGACGCCGTCGCCGCCGCCGAGGACCGCAACTTCTACCGGCACTCGGGTGTGGACTACAAGGGCATCGCCCGGGCCGCCTGGAACAACCTCTCCGGCGGCGACAAGCAGGGTGCCTCGACCATCACCCAGCAGTACGCCCGCAACGCCTACGAGAACCTCCAGGACGTCAGCTACTCCCGGAAGGTGAAGGAGGCGATCCTCGCCTCCAAGCTGAACGACCAGTTCACCAAAGACGAGATCATGGAGAACTACCTCAACGTGATCTACTTCGGTCGCGGGGCGTACGGAATCGAGGCGGCGGCGCAGACGTTCTTCGGCGTCAGTGCCAAGAAGCTGAACGTGGCGCAGGGCGCGGTGCTCGCCGCGATGATCAAGCAGCCGGACGCCAGCGCGACCCACCAGGGGTACGACCCGGAGACCAACCCGACCGAAGCCAAGATCCGTTGGGAGTACGTGATCAACGGCATGGTCGAGGAGGGCTGGCTGGGTGCGCCGGGCAAGCCCGAGCGTCCGACCGAGTACCCGAAGGTCCAGAAGATCAAGAAGGACAACGGCTTCGGCGTGGCCTCCCCGCGCGGCAACGTGATCAACTACGTCCGCAAGGAGATGGCCGATTGGGGCATCTGCACTGAGAGCGGTGAGCCGGGCAAGCCGAGCTGTGTGAACGAGTTGCGCGAAGGCGGCTACCGGATCACCACCACCCTCGATCCGAAGATGCAGAAGGCGCTGGAGGAGATCGCCCAGGTAGGCCGCAAGGGGGTGTTCCTGGCGGACCAGCCGAAGAACCTGATGCCGGCCGTGGTCTCCGTCGAGGCGAAGACCGGCCGCGTACTGGCCTACTACGGCGGCAACAGTGGCGCGGACTTCGACTACGCGGGCCTGAACACCGACCAGAACGGCAACCTCGTGGGCGGCCACCCGCCGGGCTCGACGTTCAAGGTCTACACCCTGGCCGCGGCCATCGACGCCGGCATCTCGGTCAAATCACACTGGGACGCCACACCGTTCACCCCTGAGGGCTACGACAACAAGATCGTGAACGCCGGGCGAAACGCCAGCTGCGCCAAGTCGTGCACCTTGCAGGAATCGACGGTGCAGTCGTACAACGTCCCGTTCTTCCATCTGGCCGAGAAGATCGGCAGTGACAAGGTGGTCGACATGGCCCGCCGGGCCGGCGTTCGCACCATGTGGACCGTCGAGCCGGTGAAGGCGTACGACCTGACCAAGAGCAAGCCCGAGCAGCTCGCGCCGAAGCACTTCGATCGGGTGGTCGGCTTCGGGCAGTACCCGATCACCGTGCTCGACCACGCCAACGGCTTGGCCACCCTCGCCAACGGCGGCAAGTACAACAAGGCGCACTTCGTGCGGACGGTCGAGAAGCTGAACAAGACGACCGGTAAGTGGGACAAGGTTCCCGGCACCGGCGAGAAGCTCAAGCCGCAGCAGGTGATCCGTCCGGAGGTCGCCGACGAGGTGACCGCCGTGCTCAAGGAGATCCCGGGCAAGAACAACGCCAGTGTGGTCAACCGTCCGCTGGCCGGCAAGACCGGTACCTGGCAGCTCGGCGACACCGGTAAGAACCAGGACGCCTGGATGGTCGGCTACGACAAGAACGTCGCCACGGCGGTGTGGATCGGTAGCCGCGACACCGAGAAGCGGGCCATCGTCGACCGGGGCGGCAGCAACATCAGCGGTGGTGGCCTGCCGGCCCAGCTGTGGAAGCGGTACATGGAGCAGGCTCTCAAGGGTTACGACCCCTCCGACCTGCCCAGCGTCGCCGGGGTCGGGGACGCGGAGGCCGGCAACGGCGTACCGCCGCCTCCGCCGCCGCCGGAGCAGCCCGAGTGCGAGCCGACGGACTTCCTCTGCCGGCTGGGCGGCGGTCGCAACGACGGCGGCGACAACCGGGGCGGTGGCCGGGACAACAACGGCGGCACCGTTCCGACAAACCCGCTTCCCCCCGGTCGGGACTCACCGCCGGGCGGCGGTGGCGGTGGCGGACTGCTGCCACCGCGATCAACAGATCAGGAGTAGGCGCAGGCCGATGCCAACAAGGGGGGCCGGACATCTGTCCGGCCCCCCTTGGCTTTCCACAGTTCCGGTCCGTGGATCAGTCGAGCGTTGCCACCTCGTTATGGCATCACCTCGTGCGGCTGTCCGGTGATGGTGCCGCGATGATCAGCCGATGAGCTTTCGACCTAGGCTCCCTTGCACGAGGCAAGAACGAGGAAGAGGTGGAAGACGTGAAGAAGTTGTCCGGTAGGAGAACCCTCGGCAACCTGCTCGCGGCGATCACGTTGGCATTCCCTGTCGTCCTGGCTGTTCCCGCGACGGCGTCGGCCGAAACGGCGATCAGCACCACTGAGGCTGCTGTCGCGTCCGTCGACGAGACCTGCCGCAACAATGGTGGGGGAGGATACGTTTCTTGCAACGGCAAGGACCCGGTTGCGATGAACTGCACCGGCAACTCGACGAAGGCCTCGGTCAAGGCGAAGAACGGCGTGTTCATCGAGCTGAGGTACTCGACGTCCTGCCAGGCATACTGGACCCGCTACACCAACACGCCGGGCTCCACCGGTGAGGCGCGGATCAAGGGCACCAACATGGTGCAGAAAAAGACGTTGGCTGCGTACCCGGGCGAGGAGGGCTGGACGCGGATGCTTTCCGCCGCCCAGAAACCCAAAGCCTGCCTGTTCTTCTGGTACGCCCCGTTCAGCGAGTACCTGGAGTCCTGCGCCTAGTGATCCACAGCAAGGGCAGACGGTCAGCCGGACTCACGGTCAGGCTGGCCGTCTGCCCTTTGTCGCGGGCTCTGGTCCGGCCTCAATCAGCCGAGCATGACGGGCGTCCTGTAGGTACCGTGCAGGAGTCGGTGGTACAGATCCTCCACCGCAGGGCCTGTGCTGATCCCCAGGTCGTGGGCCAGCCGAGTCCTTAGACCATGGATCACGACCAGGGCCTCGGCCGTACGGGAACTGGCCTGCATGGCTTCCGCAAGCCGACAGTGCAGACCTTCATGGTAGGGGTAAAAGCTGGTCCACCGGTGCAGGTCGGGCGTCAGCATCCTGTGCCGGTGGAGACTGAATTCGAGGTCGACAAGCATCTCTATGGCTTTGAGATGGTATTCCTTCCAATGCGCCGATCCGGCCTGAAGTTTGACCGAGTTGATGTCCTCCATAGGTGCGCCCCGCCACAGTTCGAGCCCTGACCTCAAGAGTTCCACTGCTCTTTCTGGGTCGCGATTCTGTGCGGCGACCATTGCTTCCGCCTGGAGGTTCCGGAATTTCAGGCCGTCCACCTGCTCGTCGGCGATTCGCATCGTGTAGTTGTTGCCGCTGCGTACGATCCGCTGGTGGCTTTCTGCGCCTAACCGAGCGCGTAGACTTCCTAGACGGTTCTGTACCTGTTGGCGGGCAGTCGCCGGTGGATCGTCGTCCCACACGGCATCGATGAGCAGTTCAAGGTGAACGGGCTGATTTGAGTTCAGGAGCAGTGCTCCCAAAATCTTACGATCTCGTGTGGCTGGTACTCCGACGTCGATGTTTCCGTTTTTGACCATCAATGGACCGAGAAAGTAGAAGTCCAAAGTTGCTCCCCCGTGTGCTCCCAACCATCAACATCGTGCCGGGCAGGGGATATGTTATCGCAAAATTAACCGATGTCAAGCGCGATATTGACGAAAGCAATTTAGAAAATGGCGCTTATCCGCCTGCGAGTGATAGTGATCAGTGGTCGATAAAGCCGTCACAGCGATGCTGTTTCGGCAGCTTCGAGTTGCCTGCGTCGGCGTTGACTGGTGGCAGTGCGGCACGTACGCATCAGACCTGCGCCACCCCTGGGAACGTCCCGCCCCACCCGAGCAACTCATCCTGCCGATCCCGCCGCACAGCTTGAAGATCAAGTTAGGCGGCGGTGGGGCTGCCTCAAGGTGGCAGTACCTCGGGATGTCGCCGGGTTTCGGTTCCAATGCGGTCGTCTGATACGGCAGGATGCACGGTCATGAGCACGAAGTCGACGTCGGGCATCGATGAATCCGGTGCCATCGACCACCCGTCCCGCTCCGACGGCTTCGTCCGTGGGCTGTCCGGCCTGATCGGTGGCCCCCTCGGCGACCACGCCGTCACCCGCGATCGCCCGAACGACGGGCGAGGACGGTTCTGGACGGCCGTGCGGATCGTCCTGGCGTTGACCTGTCTCACCCTCACCCTGCACTGGGTGCAGAAGTCGCCCTGCCAGGACGGCGCCTGGGTCGACAACCAGCAGTACACCCGGTTCTGCTACACCGACGTGCTGGCGCTCTACTACGCCGAGCGGCTCAACGAGGGCGCCGTGCCGTACCGGGACCATCCGGTGGAGTACCCGGTGCTGACCGGGTACTTCATGGGTGCCCTCGGGCTGCCGGTGCACTCCGCCGGTGAGGGCAACCCCGACATCAACCAGGGACAGTGGTTCTACAACCTCAACGCGCTCGTGCTCGGTGCGTTGGCATTGGCCACGGTGATGGTGCTGCTGGCGCTGCGCCGTCGACGACCCTGGGACGCGGCGATGTTCGCGCTCTCCCCCGCGTTGCTGCTCACCGCCACCGTCAACTGGGACTTCCTCGCCATCGGCCTGGCCGCGCTCGGCCTGCTGGTCTGGGCGCGGACCCGGGACGACCGGAGAGGACTGATACTTGCGACTCTGTCCGGAGTGCTGATCGGGCTCGGCGGCGCGGCCAAGATGTGGCCGCTGTTCATCCTCGGTCCGATCCTGGTGCTCGCCATCCGCGCCAACCGGGTGCGAGCCGCCGTGCTGTCGATCATCGCCGCCGCGGTGACGGTGGTGCTGGTGAACCTTCCGGTGGCGATTCCGTACCGGGAGAACTGGAACCGGTTCTTCGAACTCAACACCGAGCGCCCGATCGACTGGGGAACCCTCTGGTACATCGGCCGCTACCTGGACGGCAAGTTCGGCGACCCGGCCTCCATCGGCCCGTTCCAGTGGCTCGACGCGAACATCCCCACCCTGAACTACCTGTCGTACGCCCTGTTCGGGCTGGCCTGCCTCGCCATCGGCGCGCTCGCGTTGCTCGCGCCGCGCCGTCCGCGCCTCGCGCAACTCGCGTTCCTCGTGGTCGCGGCCTTCCTCATCTTCAGCAAGGTCTGGTCGCAGCAGTTCGTGCTCTGGATGCTGCCGCTGGTGGTGCTCGCCCGACCCAGGTGGGGAGCGTTCCTGGCCTGGCAGATCGCCGAGGTGGGCTACTTCGTAGCCTTCTACGCCGAGCTGCTCGGTGCCGCGACCAGCACCTCGGTCATCCCGGAGGGCGTGTTCGTGCTGGCCGCGAGCCTGCGCCTGGCCACCGTGGTGACGCTCTGCGTGCTGGTCGTCCGGGAGATCCTGCACCCCGAACAGGACGCGGTACGCCGCAACTACGCCGACGACCCCGACGGCGGTCTACTCGACGGCACCCCGGACGCGCCCTGGCTCGACCGCTTCCGCAACCGCCAACCCGCCCCGACGCCGACTCCCGTACCGACCACCTGATTGCCGGGGCACCCCGTGCCCCGGACTCTCAGAGGCGGAAGAGGAACACCGAGCCCATCTCCTCGCGGGTGATGTCCAGGCCGTCAAGCGGTGCGTCGACGCTTACCTCCCACGGGGTGCCGGCGATCTCGTCGCGCAGCACCAGCACGTTGCGCACGCCGAGGGTACGCAGGTAGTCGACGCTTGTCTGGTCGGGGAACGTCATGGTCACCTGACGTACGTCGGCGAGTTGGCGAGGAGTGAATCCACTGCCGCCGTTGACGATGTCCTGGAACCGGGTGGTGGACCAGAGCATCACCGGCTGGTCGTGGTTCTGACCGCTGGGCAGCACCAGCAGCGGACCGCCGACCGTCCGCATGGCGGCCGGCTGTGACGGCACCACCGGATGCGGTGTGGTGTTGGTGCCCTCGACGATGACCAGCAGCAGCGGCAGCAGGGTGGCCAGCCGCAGCCACGGGCTGGGCCAGGACGGGATCCGCTGGGCGGAAACCTCCCGTACCCGCTCCGAGTACGCGCTGATCGCGCCCGCCGCGAGCAGCCCGAGCAGCAGGGTGGCCCAGATCATGAGCCGCCCGGGCGTACGGATGCCGTTCCAACCGGGCAGGTGGTCGAAGAGCGGCACGTAGGTGAAGTCGCCGCCGAAGAACCTGGTGCCCATCGACAGCGTCATCGCCACCAGCACCCCGGCGAGCAGGAACAGCCGTTGACGGATGGTCCAGATCGAGAAGAACAGGCCGCCGAGAGCCAGCGCATAGAGCGCGAAGCCGGGCAGCAGTGTCATCTCCGGATGCCAGGGCAGCACGGAACGGGCACCCTCGTGCAGCCCACCCCAGATCCGGGACTCCGCCGGAGCGGTGACGAAGCTGTTGGCGGGCGGCGAGAACGCGGCGATGTCCCTGATGCTCCGCTCCGCCTGCGGGTGCAGTTGCGCCACGGTGAAGTAGGGGATGGCCATCAGCACACCGACCCCGGCGAAGATCAGCCCGCCGATCAGGTCGGCGACGAACAGCCGCTGACCGAAGGGCCGCTTCACCCGCCAGAAGATCCGCTTCGCGAACCAGATCAGCATGGCCACGACGACCGTGCCGGCCAGGACGTACGCGAACGGCAGGCCGATGCCGAAGCCCAGGCTCAGCTGCCAGGCGGCGACCAGCCAGCCGGTGTAGACCCAGCCCTCGTGTCGACGTTCGGGTCGATAGCCGTGCCGTAGTGACCAACCGTGGCCCCGGGCGAGCATGGCCAGGGCCAGCGGGATGCCCCCGTTGGAGATCACGTGCAGGTGCCCCGCCTGGGACAACAGCCAGGGTGCGTAGGCGTAGCTGACCC
Source organism: Verrucosispora sp. ts21 (assembly GCF_002879555.1). NCBI lineage: Bacteria > Bacillati > Actinomycetota > Actinomycetes > Micromonosporales > Micromonosporaceae > Micromonospora > Verrucosispora sp. ts21. The sequence continues at coordinate 56,200 of NZ_PNOZ01000035.1, forward strand.
CTGCCACCGCGGAGCCGATCCGGCTCGCACCGAGCTGACGCGCCAGCACGTACGCCCCGAAGGTGGCCAGCGCGTGGGCCAGTACGAACATGATGTTGTAACGGAGGAGGGCGTCCTGCGGGCCGCTACCGATCAGGCCGGCCGGCGCGTAGCCGAGCAGCGTGTCGGAGAAGGCGAAGCTCCACCGCTCCGGAAAGAAGGCGTTGGAGTGCCACAGCTGGGCCGGGTCGGTCCGTAGTGCGTGCCCGGACCAGGCCATCTGCCAGGCTTGCAGGCTCGGATCCCAGTAGTCGTGGGGCAGCGTGTGCCGGGGGTAGCGCAGGGCCGGCCAGGTCATCAGCACGGCCAGCACCAGGGACCCGAGAGCGGCCAGGGTCCACTCGTGGATCAGCAGCCGACCGGCTCTGCGGGCGAGTCGGCCGTACCATCGCGGCACCGGCTCGGGTGCGGGCCCGAACGCGGCCCACGGATCCTTCTCCTCGTCGTCGCCCTTGCTCTTGCCGTCGCCGGCTGCGGTCTTCTTGTCCTCACCGGCCGCCGGGGCCTCGGCCTCGTCCCCTGGAGCCTTGGTCCTGGCCTCGTCTGTCGGGGCTTTGGCCTCATCCCCCGTAGTCTTGATCTCGTCCACCGGCGCCTCGGTCCTGCCGGCAGCGTCGGTCGGGACCTCGGTCCTGCCGCCCGTCGGGTCCGTGTCCTTGCCGTCCTTGCTCGCCGGCTCCTTGGCCTGGCCGTCGGTGCCGTCGGTGCCGTCGGTGTCAGGTCGGTCGTTGGAGTCGGCGGGCGGCTGCGCCTTGCTGTCGGTTGCCGCATGGTTGGCACCCGGTTCGATCTTCTCGGCGACCTCGGCCGGACCCTTGCCGGCCGGACCCTTGCCGGCCGCACCCTTGCCGGTCGGGGCCGACGTGCCACCCTCCGGCTCGGCGTCGGCCCGCCCGCCGGCGGCAGCCTGGACTCGGGTGTCCCGGCGGTCGCGTGTGGTCGGTCGGGGGCCGCCCGAGGGGGACTGATCGGTCGTCATCGCACCGCCGTCTCCGCCTCGAGTTGCGCGCGCAGGAAGGCGATGTCGTCACCCTGCCCGGTGGTGCCGCCCGGAGTCTCGACGATGACCGGTGCCCCGGCTGCTCTGATCACCGCCACCAGGAGTTCCGGGTCGATGGTCCCGCCGCGCAGGTTGTCGTGGCGGTCGCGGCCGGACCCGAACGCGTCCTTGGAGTTGTTCGCGTGCACCAGGTCGATCCGCCCGGTGATGGCCTTCACCCGGTCGACCAGGCCGAGTAGTTCCTCGCCGCCGGCGTGCGCGTGGCAGGTGTCGAGGCAGAAGCCGACTTCGTGATCACCGACGGCGTCCCACAGTCGGGCGAGCGCGTCGAGTCGGCGAGCACAGGCGTTCTCGCCGCCGGCGGTGTTCTCGATCAGCACCGGCAGACCGAAGCCGCCCGCCTCCTGTGCGTAGGCCAGGGCCTTACGCCAGTTGTCGAAACCGGTCTGCGGATCGTCACCGGCGTTGACGTGCCCACCGTGGACGATCAGGCCCTTCGCGCCGATGGCTGCCGCGGCCTTCGCGTGGGCGAGCAGCAGCTTGCGGCTGGGAATCCGGATGCGGTTGTTGCCGGTGGCGACGTTTACGACGTACGGCGCGTGCACGTAGATGTCGACATCCGCGGTGCGTAGCCGTTCCGCGTCCGCGCGGGGCTGTGGCGCCTTCCAACCCTGCGGATCGGCGAGGAAGAACTGCACGGCGTCGGCTTCACGAGCAGCCGCCTCCGCCATCGGGTCGGTCGGATCGACGTGGGCTCCGATACGCATGCAGGCGAGCCTACGTCGCGTGCCCGACAGTGGTGGTGACCACCACCGAGTCGCGTCACCGCAGCTGGCCGGAGTCGTTGATACCGGTGGATGCGACAGCTGATCCTGACGACGGCTCAAAAAAATGTCGGTAATTTTAGGATTTGCCCCGCGAAGCGCCGACTTCAGCGATAACGTCAGGTAACAACATGATAAAGCTCCGCAGGGCGTCTCCGGTCCAACCTCATCGGTGTGGTCGTTCCTCCCCAGGTCCCACCCAAGGAATGCGGACGAGACGCCCTGCGGTCACGTGACCGGGGGTCCGGGCCGACAGCGACGTCGGCGTGGACCCCCGGTTCGCTGTGTCGGTCACCTCGATGCTGGTGATCGTCAAGGCCGGGTATCCTGGTCAGGTTGTCCGTTCCCGACCGGGTCCCCCCGGATCAGGGCGGGCCACGACGCAGACCTCCTGCCACGGAAGGACCGTGGCCGCTTAGCCCACAGGAGGTGAGTAAGTCTTGCGTCATTACGAAATCATGGTGATCCTCGACCCCAGCCTCGAGGAGCGCACCGTCGCCCCGTCGCTCGACACGTACCTGAACGTGATCAGGACCGCGGGTGGCTCGGTGGAGAAGACCGACGTGTGGGGCCGCAGGCGCCTCGCGTACGAGATCAACAAAAAGGCCGAGGGCATCTACGCCGTCGTCGACCTCCAGGCAACGCCGGAGGCTGTGGCCGAGCTGGACCGCCAGCTTCGGCTCAACGAGTCCGTGCTGCGCACCAAGGTCATCCGGCCGGAGATGCGCTAAGCATTCCACCCAGCCCCCCACCCGGACAGCCTCATCCGTGCTGTCGGAGGGTTCTGAGAACCTGTACGGCACACGCATGAGTGCGCGAGGAGATGGTCATGGCAGGAGACACCACCATCACGGTCATCGGCAATCTGACCGATGACCCCGAGTTGCGGTTCACCCCCTCCGGGGCCGCGGTAGCCAAGTTCCGGGTCGCTTCGACGCCCCGGTTCATGGACAAGGCCTCCGGCGAGTGGAAGGACGGCGAGCCGCTCTTCCTCGCGTGCACCGTCTGGCGGCAGGCCGCGGAGCACGTGGCGGAGTCGCTTCAGCGCGGCGCTCGCGTGATCGTGTCGGGCCGGCTGCGCCAGCGGTCCTACGAGACTCGCGAGGGCGAGAAGCGCACTGTCATCGAGCTGGAGGTCGACGAGATCGGCCCGTCGCTGCGCTACGCCACGGCGAAGGTGCAGAAGATGTCCCGCTCGGGCGGCAGTGGCGGCGGCTTCGGCGGCGGTGGTGGTGGCCAGGGCGGCGGCGGAGGCAACTTCGACGACCCCTGGGCTTCGGCCGCACCGGCACCCTCCCGTTCGGGTGGCGGCAACTTCGATGAGGAGCCACCGTTCTAATGGCCCCGAGCGCCCGTGATCGTAAACCAGGAGCAAGAGCAATGGCGAAGGCTGCGGCACTGCGCAAGCCGAAGAAGAAGGTGAACCCGCTCGACAAGGACGGGATCACCTACATCGATTACAAGGACACCGCGCTGCTGCGCAAGTTCATCTCCGACCGCGGCAAGATCCGCGCTCGGCGGGTGACCGGCGTCACCTCGCAGCAGCAGCGGCAGATCGCCCGCGCGGTCAAGAACGCCCGTGAGATGGCGTTGCTGCCGTACACGGCGACGGCCCGCTGAGAGGAGGTGCCGATATGAAGATCATCCTGACTCAGGAAGTGTCCGGGCTCGGCGCCCCGGGCGACATCGTGGAGGTCAAGAACGGCTACGGCCGTAACTACCTCCTCCCGCAGGGCTTCGCGATCGCCTGGACCAAGGGCGCGGAGAAGCAGGTCACCCTGATCAAGCGGGCCCGCTCGGCCCGGGAGATCCGCGACCTCGGCCACGCCAACGAGGTCAAGGGCCAGATCGAGGCGCTCAAGGTCAACCTCAAGGCCCGCGCCGGCGAGGGCGGTCGGCTCTTCGGCTCGGTCACCCCGGCCGAGATCGTCGACGCCGTCAAGGCGGCCGGCGGCCCGTCGCTCGACCGACGTCGGCTGGAGGTGTCCGGTCACATCAAGTCGATCGGATCGCACCCGGTGCGGATCAAGCTGCACCCCGAGGTGACCGCCACGTTCAACCTCAACGTCGTGCAGGGCTGACCCCGCAAGACGGCAACTGGCAGGGCCTGCACCATCACCAGATGGCGCAGGCCCTGTCACGTTCCTCCGCCAACTCGCCGGCTGGACGCCAGCCGCCGCTCCGCGCCAGGTGGCAAACCGCCGTCACGGGCTGCTGCTCGCCGCCGCCGCCTTGCCGCCGCCCAAGCCTCTCCGCCGCCGCCCAAGCCTTGCCGCAGACCCCGCAATGTGGAGGCCGGAGGTGCTGCGGTCACGGCGCTCAGCCGATGGGCTCACCGGTCACGGCGCTGATCATGACGGTCGACAGACCGCCACCGACCACCGCCGCCGCGAGCGCCACCGTGGTCGGCTTCCAGGAGGTGCCAACCCGCCGCAACAGCGTGGCGACCACCAGACTGCTCACCAGCGCCAACCCGAAGCGCGGTATCCCCCCTACCGTGGCCCCGAAGGCGCGGGCCCGTGGCGACTCGCAACCACCGCCGCTGATGTCGGTCACACAGCCAGTCGGTGGTGCACCGTCCAAGGTGAGAAGCCACAGGAAGATCACCACCGCGGGCAGCAGATAGCAGGCCGCCGTGTAGAGCAGCGGCAGCCAGGGCGCCCCGGGATCCGGATCCAGCAGGTCGTCTTCCAGCCGCCGGCTCCACCCGCCGGTGCCGACCGCCTCGATGCGTCGCCGTACCGACTCCATGCCGGTCTGCCGCGGCGCCGGCACTACCGCGGGCCGCCGCCGGGCCGCCGAACGCGGACGGGGCGCCGTGTATCCGACCACCGGCGATCTCGGCGCCGACGCGCTCGCCTCCACCCATCGTGGATCGTCACCGGCCAACCGGGTTCCCGGCCAGAAACGCTCCGGTGCCGGCTCCGGCGCGGCCGGTTCAACCCAGGCCCACTGGCCGGCACCCGACGTGGCACCCGAGCTGGGCGGCTGCGTCCGGTCCCACCGGTCGGGCTCGGAATTGCCGTCCCACCGGTCCTCACCGCGCCGCCGATCCCACCGGTCGACCTCCGCGGGACGCTCCCACTGACCCGTGGTGTCAGGCTGAAGCCACTGACCGGTCTGATCCGGTTCGAGCCACTGATCCGAGGCGGACGTCCGAAGCCACTGACTGGTGCTGTCGGCGTCCCAAGGATCGGCAGGGCCCGCCACGCCCCGGTCGCCGATCTCAGCCGGCTCCTGCCAGGCGTGCAGACCCGAGGCATCCCACGGATCCACCGCAGGTGGAGTGGACTCCGGTGCCGCCGCCCGCTCCCACGGATCCGCCGCCGAGCCCGGAGCGGACTCGACCGCGCGCCGCCGTCGCCGCGTCGAGGGCTCCGCGACCGGCGCCGAAGCGGCTGACTGCTCGCCCTCCTCGGCCAGGCCCGACCAGGTCACCTGACGGTGACGGGACTGCGCACGCCGCGGTCGGCTCTGCGGCGTCACGCCCGAGACCGGGTCGTCGTCAGCAGCCCGCCGACTGCCGACATAACCGCTGCCCTGAGGACGCTCGAACCTCCACTCACGAATGTGATCGGACGAGGACTCAGCGGCAGAGAACGACGAGTCGCGCTCCGTCGAAGCGGCGGCCCGCCGACCCTGGCTGACCTCCGGCGCACGACGACTTCCCGCATAACGCGTCCGGTCGTCATCGTCATCGTCGTCCGGAGCAGCATGCCGGCCGCCGCCGTCGACACTGCGTACGCCCGACTCCAGGGCCCACCGCGGCAGGTACGGCTCAGCCGGCTCGTCCTGCCCACGTTCGATCGCGCGGCGACGGCTCGGGGTGCGGTAACGCTCGACGGCGGAGTCGTAACGGTCGCCCGGATCGCCCTCGACGGGATCGGCCCACGAAGCGGCCGGCCGTCGCTCACGCGAGCCATCCTCCCCGCGTGCCCAGTCCCGGTAACTCACGGCCGGAGCGTGACCCTTCTCAACCGAAAGTGCAATCCGCTGTCCAGGTGTAGCCGTAGGCCACCGATCCTACGGGAGTATCGGGACAAAGCCCTACCCGGAAATTCCGACCCACAGGCTGTGGATAGCGTTTCCGCAGGTCAGAGCGGTAATGCCGGGAGATCCCCAAGAGTTATCCACACCATGTGCACACGCTGCGCACACCTCTACCCACCGGTGTCCACAGGTTGTCCCGAGGCTCGTCCACCGCTGTGGTTGAGGGCCTGAGCTCGCGTTCCGTATGGTTGCCCCAGCCGCCCGCCCGATGGCCCCCGATCGCGTGGATGGTCAACCTGGTGGTACCCGGGCGGATCCGTGCCCGGATCCGCGCCGACGCAGTGGAGGGGGGCCCGTGTCGGTCACCGACGACATGCGGACAGAGCCGTATCCGAGTGGGCCGTCCTCCGGCCCGCCGCCCCGCGACGGCCAGTTCGACAAGACCCCGCCGCAGGACATCGCCGCCGAGCAGTGCGTCCTGGGCGGCATGTTGCTGTCCAAGGACGCCATCGCCGACGTGGTCGAGATCCTGAAGACCAACGACTTCTACCGGCCGATCCACGCCACCATCTTCGACACCATCCTGGAGATCTACGGCCGAGGCGAGCCGGCCGACGCGATCACCGTGGCGGCGGCCCTGGCCGACTCCGGTGACCTGGCCCGCGTCGGCGGTGCCCCGTACCTGCACACGCTGATCGCGAGCGTGCCCACGGCCGCGAACGCCGCCTACTACGCGCGAATCGTCAGCGAGCGTGCCGTGCTGCGGCGCCTGGTCGAGGCCGGCACCCGGATCGTCCAGCTCGGCTACGGCACCGCGAGCGGCGGCAGCCGCGACGTCGACGACATCGTCGACCTGGCCCAGCAGGCCGTCTACGACGTCACCGAGCGTCGGGTCAGCGAAGACTTCGCCGTCCTCGCCGACATGCTCCAACCGACCCTCGACGAGATCGAGGCCGTCGGCGCCCAGGGCGGGGTGATGACCGGGGTACCCACCGGCTTCACCGACCTGGACCGGCTGCTCAACGGCCTGCACGCCGGCCAATTGATCATCGTGGCGGGCCGACCTGGTCTCGGAAAATCGACGGCCAGTATGGACTTTGCCCGGAATGCGGCAATCAGGGCCAATCAGGCGGCGGCCATCTTCTCGCTGGAAATGAGCAAGGTCGAGATCGTCATGCGACTGCTCTCGGCCGAGGCGCGCGTACCCCTGCACGTGCTGCGCAGCGGGCAGCTCTCCGACGACGACTGGACCAAGCTGGCCCGCTGCATGGGCGAGATCAGTGAGGCACCGCTGTTCGTGGACGACACCCCGAGCATGAACCTGATGGAGATCCGGGCCAAGGCTCGCCGCCTCAAGCAGCGACACGACCTCAAGCTGATCGTGGTCGACTACCTCCAGCTGATGACCTCACCGAAACGCACCGAGAGCCGGCAGCAGGAGGTCGCGGACCTGTCCCGAGGGCTCAAGCTGCTGGCCAAGGAGGTCGAGTGCCCGGTCATTGCGGTGAGTCAGCTGAACCGTGGCCCGGAGCAACGTACCGACAAGCGACCACAGCTGTCCGATTTGCGCGAGTCTGGGTCAATTGAGCAAGATGCGGACGTTGTCATCCTGCTGCACCGTGACGACTACTACGACAAGGAGTCGCCACGGGCGGGGGAGGCGGATTTTATTGTGGCCAAGCACAGAAACGGGCCGACCGACACGGTGACGGTGGCGGCTCAGTTGCACCTGTCGCGCTTCGTGGACATGGCCATCGTCTGACCCGAGGTCCGTCGGCTCTGGCACGGTGTCCCCGCCCCGGCGCGGTCTGATCCGACGCCGGAGCGGAGACCGTACAGGCTCAGCCGAACATGTCGTCGAGGAAGCTCTTACGCTTCTTGCGCCGGTAGTGCCCGTGGTAGCCGTAGTGCTGCTGCCCGTGGCCGTACGCCGGTGCCGGCGCGGGGTAGCCGGGCGGTGGGGGCGGCGGCACCGCGCCGTAGCCCGGCTGGTGCGGGGCGGGCGCGGGCGGCGGGTAGCCACCCGGCTGGGCGACGTGCTGGGGCGGCTGCGGAGCCGGCGGGGTCTGCCTGGCGTTCCAGTTGGCTTCCGCCTCGAACAGTTTCTCCAGCTCACCGCGGTCGAGGAAGATGCCCCGGCATTCGCCGCACTGGTCGATGACGACGCCACTGCGCTCGTACTGGCGCATCTCTCCGTGACACTTGGGACAGGTCAGGCTCATCATCCGAAGGTACCTGGTCGGTTCACGCAGTGGCGGTCAGCGCCTCGGTGACCTCGTCGTCGGAGACCTCGTGGAAGTCGTCGTAGTAGGCACCCACCGCACCGAAGTTGGCAGGTCGTTGGGCGCAGATCGCCTCGTCGGCCTCGTCGGCCAGCATCTCGCAGGCCTCCTGCGCGCCGACCGGCACGGCGAGCACGACACGGCGGGCACCGAGGTGCCGGGCGACCTGCACGGCGGCTCGGGCGGTCGCGCCGGTGGCCAGGCCGTCGTCGACGATCAGGGCGGTACGACCGGTCAGGTCCAGCGGTGGGCGGCCGGCCCGGTAGAGCTGTTCCCGTCGGTCGAGTTCTGCCTGCTCCCGGCGCTGGACCTCGGCGATGTCGTCGGCATCCAGTTGGCCGGCGACCAGGTCGTTGAGCACGCGTACGCCGCCGGGACCGAGGGCGCCGAAGGCCACCTCGGGTGCCCAGGGCATGCCGAGTTTCCGGACCACGAGCACGTCCAGCGGTGCGCCGAGCCGGTCGGCGATGACCCGGGCGACGGGCACTCCGCCGCGTACCAGGCCGAGCACGGTGACGTCCGGTCGGCCGGTCAGGGCGGCGAGTCGGTCGGCGAGGGCCCGACCGGCCTCGCTGCGATCGCGGTAGGTGGTCATGCCCTCAGGTGTACGCCTTGCCGGGCCTCTTCGCCCGCCGGTTGCCCGATCCGGGGAAGGTCGAGGGCGGGAGCCCAGACGAGAAACGCGATCGGGTACAGCAGGTAACCGAAGCGGGTGGTGGGCATCAGCAGAATGGCCGCGAGTAGCCCGTACGCGCAGATCAGGCTGATGGTCTCGGCGGTGCGGGGCGGTCGGCGGGCGAGTCGGACGGCGATGGCCAGCCCGGCCGCGACGAGCAGCGCGGCGGCGACGGCGCGGCCGGCCGGTACGTTGGCCGCGATCAGGTAGCCGGGGAACGGCGACTGTGCGGGGCTGGCGACCAGGCCGTGTCCGAGCGGGAAGCGCAGCACGTTCTCCACGAGGGCTTCGTGGTCGACAAGCAGGACGGGCAGCAGAGCGAGGGCGGGAAGTCCGAACGCTCCGGCGGCGACCCGCAGGCCGGCGCGTCGGGTGAGGCCCCAGATGACCAGCACCAACGCGACCGGCCAGGCGAACAGCTTGAGCGCGCCGGCCACACCGACCGCGATGCCGGCCCAGCCGGGTCGTGCGGTGCCGGCGCAGGCGAGCGCCAGCAGGCAGAGCGCGAGTACGGGCAGATCGTCCCCGCCGGTGGCGAGGGTCAGCGCGCAGACGGGGAATACGGTTGCGGCCTGCATGCCGCGGAGCAGGGTGGCCGGGTTCCGGGCCGGCAGTCCGGGGGTCGGGCGCAGCAGGCGCGCGGCCAGGAAGAGGGCCAGGGCGGTGCCGACGGCGAACCAGACCCGGGCGTCGGTCCACCAGGTGTCGTGCAGGGCGCGGGGCAGCCCGAACAGGGCCATTCCCGGCTGGTACGGGGTGTAGCCGAGCAACTGTTCGCCCGCTGGCAGGGCGGCGATGGCGTCGGGGCCGAGGTACGGGGTGCCGGTCTCCAGCAGGCGACGGCCCGAGTCCTCGACGACAAGCACCTCCTCCTGCGCCCGGTCGGTTCGCCCGGCTGCTCGCTGGATGCTCTGCCAGGTCAGTGGCAGCAGGGCGACTGTGGACCAGGCGAGGCTGGCGACCAGCCAGCGTGCGGGTACACCGGCCAGGGCGGAGTCGGGACGCCGGCGACGGACCAGCAGTTGACAGGTGACCAGCAGCGCGGCGGCGAGGTAGCCGACGGCGGCGAGGCTGCCCCAGTGGCGGTGCGTGACCAGCGTGGAGGTTGCCGCGGTGATCGCCGCGAACGCGGCTGAGCCGGCGTAGATGCCGAGGTCCAGGCCGAGTCCGCCGCCGGTGGCGTCGAGCCGGTGCCACCATGCGGGGCGGGAGGCGGTCGCATCGGCGTTGCTCATCCGGGTCAGTGTGTCAGGCCGGTTGGTGTCGGCCCCGGCCCCCCTGACGGCGTCCGGGTGGTAGCCGGACCACCGCGCCGGCGTCGTGCAGTGCGGTCGCGAGGTGGCCGGGGCGACCGGCGGTGCCGCGTTGCAGCGCCGCGAGCAGGGCACCGGCGGCCAGTGGGCGGGCGAAGAGGTGGCCCTGACCGGCGACGCAGCCGAGTTCCCAGAGGGCGAGGCGCTGCGGGTCCCGTTCCACTCCTTCGGCCACCACGGCGAGATTGAGACTTCGGCCGAGGTCGAGAGTGGATCGGACGATGGCGGCGGCTTCGGCGGAGGACTCCATGGCGGTGACGAAGCTGCGGTCGATCTTCAGCTCGTGCACCGGAATTCGGGACAGTAGCGAGAGCGAGGAGTAGCCGGTGCCGAAGTCGTCCAGCGCGAGCCGGACGCCGGAGTCGCGTAGCCGGGTGAGTACCTGGTCGACCACGTCGAGTTGGCTGAGGGTGAGGGTTTCGGTGAGTTCCAGCATCAGCCGGTCGGGCGGTAGGTCGTGGGCGCGCAGCCGGGCCAGGACGGCGCCGGGGAAGCGGGCGTCGAGCAGGCTGCGTGGAGAGACGTTCACCGCCACCGGCACGTCGAACCCGGCGTCGCGCCAGGTGCCGGCGGCGATAAGTGCCTGGTCGAGGATCGCCTCGGCGAATGCGGGGAGCAGGCCGGACCGTTCGACGGTCTCCAGGAACCGGAGTGGGTCGATCATGCCGTGGGTGGGGTGACGCCACCGGGCCAGCGCCTCGGCGGCGATCACCTCGCCGGTGCCGAGGTCGACAATGGGCTGGAAGTTGACGACGAATTCCTGGTCGGCGACGGCGCGGGGCAGTTCACCTCCGAGGGTGAGTCGGCCGAGGTCGGCGGTGTCCCGGGCGGGTGCGTACGTGGCGACCCGTTGCCCGGCCCGTTTGGCCTGGTACATCGCCACGTCGGCGCGGCGCAGCAGCTCGACCATCCCGCCGGCGGCCGGCGCGATGGCGATACCTCCGCTGGCTTCGACGCTTATCTGCATGCCTTCGATGTCGAACGGCTCGTGCAGCGCCGCCAGCAGCGTCTCGGCCCGGTGCGCGGCCACCGCGGGGGCAGGCAGGGTGCGCAGCAGTACGGCGAACTCGTCGCCACCGAGTCGGGCAACCAGGTCGTCGGTGCGGGCCGCGGCGCGCAGCCGCTCGGCCACCCGGATCAGCATCTGGTCGCCGGCGGCGTGCCCGAGGGTGTCGTTGACTTCCTTGAAGTGGTTGAGGTCGATCAGCACCAGTGCGGTGACCCCGTCGGCGTGTCGTTCGTGCAGTTGCTCGTTGCCCTCGTCGAGCAGGTGCCGCCGGTTGGCCAGCCCGGTGAGCGCGTCGTGGGCGGCGGCGTGGGCGTGGGCCTGCGCGACCCGGGCGAGTTCGGCGTACGCCTGGGCGTTGCGCACCGCCGTGCACAGCGCCGAGGCGAAGGTACGCAGGGTGTACCGCTCGCGTTCGGTGAGCTGGACCGACCCGCGGAAGCGCAGCCGCAGTACGCCCACGTCGATGGATCTGTCGTGCCCCTCCAGGGGCGCGGGCACCACCGCGCCTGTCGCGTCGGGGGCCTCGGCGGTGGGGCCGTCGTAGCTGATGCCGTCGGAGTTGCCCCGCACGAGCCGGGCGGCGTCGCGCAGTTCCACCTCCACCTCGTCGGCGGAGAAGAGTTCGGCGGCCCGGGTGACGGCGGTGGTGAGGACCTCGTCCAACTCGACGACGTTGAGCGCGTCGGTGGTCTGGGCGAGCCGCTGCCACGCCTGCTGCTCGGTGCGGCTGCGCACCCGGGTCAGGTAGAGCAGGTTAAGACTGAGCACCAGTGGTGGTACGGCGAGAAGCATGCGGATGTCGGTCCTGATCGTCAGGACCGTGCCGATGATGACGATGAGACGGGCGACGGTCGCCGTCAGTCGCAGATCCCAGTCCTCGCGGAACAGCTTTCCCAACGAGGTGCCGGTGGCCATGGCGATGACCGGCAACGTGACGAGTTCGTCGAGCAACACGGCGGCGAGGTAGGCGGCGGCCAGCGGGACGATCGTGCTGATGATGTCCGAGTTCGTCGGGGGCCACTGGAACAGTTGCAGAACCAGGCCGGCGGCGGTGGCGACCAGCATGTTCTTGCCGATGCCGAAGCACCGTTTGATCGGCGGCAACGGGATCAGGGTGGTGGCGATGGCCACGCCGAAGCCGGTGGCGAGGATGACCACGGGCGAGGGCGCGACGGCCAGCCCGACTACGATCGCGGTCTCGGTCCAGGCGATGCGGTGATTGGTGGAACGGATCCGGACCTGGACCTTGACGATGAAGCCGAGCGTCACCAGAGAGATCAGTGCGGGCCAGAGGAACGTGGCGGCGAGGACACCGTAGTTCGGCAAGTGCGCGACGGAGACGGCGCCGGCGATACCGGCCAGAACGACGACGAGACCGACTAGCGGCCGTAGCCGCCGATCGGTCCCGGTCTGTCGATCCTGCGAAGTCAACCGTCATCCCCATTCGTCACCGAGGGGCTGCGCTCCGCAAGAGTACTTCGACTGCTTCTCATCGAGAAGCTGGGATCAGAGCCATTCGTGCGAGTTCATTTTTACCCCCAGCTGAATCCGGCTTGTTGCTGCCGAATCTAGGGGGACTTGCGGCCGGTTGGTACCATTACGTGTCGTATTGCGCATATTGGGCCAATACGGCACTTTTCTGTCACGTTGTGTCCCCGTGTTCTGACGGAGGGTTCGGTTCCGTCATTGGGGCCGGTTCTTGTCTCCCGCTCTCTTGGTCGGCGGAGGATTTCTAGCCGAACAAGTGTCTCCAGAGAGTTTGTTTGTTTCATCATCGCTTCGGCCGGGAGTGCCGGGATGTGGGGGTCAGCTCGTCGGCTCTGAGCTGGCTAAGCTGCACACGGTGATCCTATGAGTGCAGCTGAGGAGCCGGTGCAGATTCAAGTCCTCGGCGGTCTCGCGGTGCGTCACGGGTCAGCGGTGCTGCCCCTCGGGACTCCAAAACAGCGGACAGTTCTGGCGATGCTCGCGTGTAATCCTGGCCGGCTGGTGTCGGTCGCACAGCTCGTCGACGAGCTGTGGTCGGAAGAGCCGCCGCTGTCAGCCGTACCCAATGTCCGTACTTATGCCGCCAACCTTCGCAGGAGTCTCGCGAAGTTGGTGCCGGAGCGTGAACTGCTGACCCGTGTCCAGGACGGCTACCGTCTCGACGTCGAACGGTCGGACGTGGACCTGTTCGCCTTCCAGGCAGAGGTTGCCGAGGCGCGTCGGCTGGTGCCATCGGACGAGGTGGCGGCAGTGGAGCTGTTGTCCGGTGCGTTGGCGCGATGGCAAGGGTCGGCGCTCACGGGAATTGCGCTCGGCCCGTCACTCTCCGCTCAGGTGGTCGCGGCGGCCGAGGATCGAATGCTTGCGGCCGAGTTGTACGCCAGACTGCAGATCCGGCTCGGCAACTACGACGAGGCCCTACCGGTACTGCGCAATCTGTTGATCACGCAGCCGCTTCGCGAGCCGGCTCACCTGCTTCTCATGCAGGCGCTTCATCTGCGCGGTGACCATGCCGGGGCTGTCGCGGCCTATGCCGCGGCCCGACGAGCCCTGCGTGAGCAGCTCAACATCGAGCCCGGTGGTGAGCTGCAGCAGTTCTACCAGCGGATAGCGGCACACGAACGACGCGTCACGCACCGCGAACGGGAGGCTGGCCCGACTGCGACGGTCGTCCCCGCGCGTACCGGACAGGTGATCCGGTCCTTTCCGCCTCTGCCCAGGGCGTTACCGGACTTCATCGGCCGAGCCGACGCGGTCGAGCGTCTGCTGGCTGAGACTCGGCGAGCATCGGGCGTCGCTCCGGCCGTGCACTTCATCGACGGCATGGCGGGTAGCGGCAAGACGTCTCTTGCCATGCATGTCGCCGCCCAGCTCACGGACCGTTTCCCGGACGCGCAGTTGTTCATCGACCTGAAGGGGCACAACCAGGCTGAGTCGGTGGCACCGGCTGCCGCCCTGGCGGCGCTGCTGAGACAACTCGGCGTGTCGGGTAGCCGGATACCGGGCGACTTCGACGAGCGGGTCTCGCTCTGGCGTCACGAACTTGCAAGTCGACGAGGAATCGTCGTGCTGGACAACGCGGCTGGCGCCGAGCAGGTTCTCCCACTGCTTCCCAGTGGGCCAGGCAACGTGGTGATCGTGACATCCCGACGCAGGATCACCGGGCTGGATGGTGCGCCACCCGTCTCCCTGTCGGTGATGACACTGGATGAAGGGGTTGCCCTACTGGCATCTGCCGCGGGCACACAACGGGTGGCGGCAGAGCCTGATGCGGCAGCGACCGTGGTCAAGCAGTGCGGTCACCTGCCGTTGGCGATCCGGCTGGCCGGCTCCCGGCTCGCGCATCGCCCCACCTGGCGGGTGGCCGATCTCGCGGCTCTGCTGGTAGGCAATGCACACCGACTGGTTCATCTCGCCTCGGGCGACCGGAGTGTGGCGAAAGCATTCGCGGCGTCGTACGAGTCGCTCGGCGAGCCGGCGCGGCGGTTGTTCCGGTTGCTGAGCGTGCATCCGGGCGACTGTTTCGACGTGTTGATCTGTGCTGCGGTCACTGGCTTTTCGATGGACGACACCACCGCTGCTCTGAACGAGCTTCTCGACTGTCATCTGGTCGACGAGGTGAAGGCGGGGCGTTACCGGATGCATGATCTGATCCGACAGTGAGGTGATCTCAGCAGCGCAAAAGTGTTGATTAGTACGACACGGGCGAAGGTGT
>NZ_PNOZ01000036.1:0-69633 GCF_002879555.1 Verrucosispora sp. ts21
TGTAGTCGATCCGGTAGACCCCGGAGTTGTCGTTGTTGCCGCCGAAGCCGCTGCCCCACTCGATCATGTAGAGCGCACCGTCGGGGCCGAACTCGAAGTCCATCGGACGGATGAAGCTCATCCCGTCCAGCAGGCGGTTGATGTCCACCAGGGACTTGCCGTCCGCGGTGAGCTGCATGGTGTACATCCGCGACTGGTTCCACTCACCGAGCAGCGCCTTGCCGTCGAAGTACGCCGGCCACTTGCGGTCGGAGTTCAGGTCGGCGTCGTACCGGTAGACCGGGCCGCCCATCGGTGCGCCGCCGCCACCGATCTCGGGGAACAGCGGGTTGGCGGCGTAGCCGTAGTCGACAGTGGCCGAGACGGCCGGCGGCAGGTTGGTCAGGCCGGTGTTGTTGGGCGAGTCGTTTACCAGGTTCGCGCAGTCGAACTTGGCACCGCTCGGCCCGGACGGGAACTGGTAGTCGTTGTACGCCTTGTTCGCGCCGTGGCAGTACGGCCAGCCGAAGTTGCCCGGCTTGTCGATGATGTTCCACTCGACGAGACCCTCCGGGCCCCGGTTCGGGTTGGCGGAGTTGGCGTCGGGCCCGTAGTCGGCCACGTAGAGCACGTTCGTGGCGAGGTCGATGCCGATCCGGAACGGGTTACGGAAGCCCATCGCGTAGATCTCGGGACGGGTCTTCTCGGTGCCCGGCGGGAAGAGGTTGCCCTCCGGGATGGTGTACGTCCCGTCGTCCTCCGGGTGGATCCGGATCACCTTGCCGCGCAGGTCGTTGGTGTTGCCGGAGCTGCGCTGCGCGTCGTAGTCGGCGCGGCCGGGCCGCTCGTCGATCGGCGTGTAGGCGTCGGAGGAGAACGGGTTGGTGTTGTCCCCGGTGGCCAGGTAGAGGTTGCCGTCCGAGTCGAAGACCATCGTCCCGCCCGCGTGGCAGCAGGTGTTGCGCTGCGTGTCGACGCGCAGGACCTGCTTCTCGCTGGCCGGGTCGATCGAGTCGCCGGTGACGGTGAACCGGGACAGCAGGTTGCGCGCGATCCCGTCGTTCGGGGCGTAGTAGAGATACACCCAGTTGTTCGTGGCGAAGTTCGGGTCGAGCCGGATGCCGATCAGGCCGTCCTCGTTGCCGGTGAAGACGTCGAGGTCGAGGGCGGTGACGGTGCTACCGGTGTCCGGCTTGATGATCTGGACCCGGCCGTCGCGCTCGATGTAGAAGACCCGGCCGTCGGGGGCGATGTCCAGCTCCATCGGGTTGCTGGTGTTGCTGTCCAGCGTGACCTTCTCGAAGCTCGACGTCAGCGTGGCGCGGCAGTCGGCGCTGCTGACCCCGGCCGCGGTGCGGATGCCGCCGAGCAGATGCTGGAGGAACTCCGGCTCGGCGTACGACTCGCGGGTGTGGCCGCCGCCGGTGTACCAGGTCCGGCCGCCGTCGTAGTCCCGGCACCAGGCGATCGGGTGGTCGTGACCCATCGCGCCCGCGCCGGGGGAGTAGCTGCGCTCGTCGAGCGTGGCCAGCACGTGCACCTTGCCGCGCGGGTTGGTCCGGAAGTTGTACCACTCGTCGTAGCGGGACCAGCGCTCCGGCAGGTGGGCGGTGGACTCGTGGGCCGGGTCCTCCACCTTGACGGTGGCCGTCTGGTTGGCCGGGTGGTTGGCGAAGTACGCGCCCACCAGCTCGCCGTACCAGGGCCAGTTGTATTCGGTGTCGGAGGCGGCGTGGATGCCGGCGTAGCCGCCGCCGGCCTGGATGTAGCGCTCGAACGCCTCCTGCTGCTCGGCGTTGAGCACGTCGCCGGTGGTGGAGAGCCAGATCACCGCCTCGTAGCGGGCCAGGTTCTCATCGGTGAACGCGGCGCCGTCCTCGGTGGTGTCGACGGTGAACCCGTTTGTGGCACCGAGCTGCTGGATCGCGGCGATGCCGGTCGGGATCGAGTCGTGCCGGAAGCCGGCGGTCTTGGAGAAGACCAGGACCGAGAAGTCCTCGGCTGCGGCGTTCGCGGCGGGCGCGGCCTGCTTGACGGGGGCGCTCTGCGCGACGGCCTTTACGCTCGGCGCGGCCTGTGCGGCAGGAACGCCGACGAGGCCGGTCGCGGCGATGCCGAGGGTGAGAAGTGTGGCGGTGATGGGTACGCGGGCACGGGGTGGTCGGGACACTCCGGTCTCCTCTGTCCTTGCTGGACGGGGTCGCGGGGGCCGGCTCGCCGAAGACCGTCCCAGATGGAGCAGGTCCGGACACCTCGCCGGTGGTGTCCGTTCCAGCATTATGTCGATTCGCTGAACAAATTAGCCCCGCTGAAACGGTTTATGGCAACACTTCGATTGATAACGTTTCGGTAACTGCGCGTGACATTCCTGGTCAGTTCGCTCAAAGGCCGTATCTCCGACATGGAGCGGCCGGCCCGTACCTCCGGGTGGAGGTACGGGCCGGCCCCTGGCTGTCGGCTACCCGGGCGTGAGCCGGAAGTAGTCGAACGCCGCCGTCTTCGAGGCGGTCTGGTTGCCGCTGAGGGTGAACAGGCCCACCTTCGGAGTCGTGCCGACCGCGGTGCTCGTCAACGAGCCCAGGGTCGTCCAAGTCGTGCCGTCCGCCGAGTACGCAGCGGTGTAGGTGCTGCCGCTACGCGTCAGCCGCAGGTGCCAGATCCCCTGCGTCAGGCCGGTCGCCTGCGGTTGGGTGCTCTGCACCACCCCGCCGACCTCGCTGCGGAACTCGATCCGCCGCGAGATCGTCTGACCCGCCGCGTTGTCCGTGACGTAGTCGTACTTCAGGTAGTTGTCGTCGTCGGCGTACACCAGCAGACCGGCCTGCTGGTACTGCTCGTTGAGCAGGCTGCCGTCGACCCGGGTCTGGATCGTCCAGTTCCCGGCCGGGCTGTTCTGGAGGATGAAGTTGGTCGGACCGGTGTTGGTGGTGCCGTAGATGTCACCGTTCGGCACGTCGATGCGCAGCGCGCCGTCGGTGACCCGGTAGCGGGTCGCGTCCTCCCGCACGATGGCGTTCCACCGGCACTTCTCCAGGCTGCTGCCGGTGAACTCGTCCGAGGGCGTGGTGCTCGTGCCGGTGGTGGCCTCCGGGGTGATCCGGAACCAGTCGAACTCGGCGTTCACCACCGGCGCGGTGGTGCCGCCGTTGAGGGCGAACAGCCCGATCCGCGGGTTGGTGATACCGGCCAGGGCGGCGGACCGGCCGACCGGGGTGAAGGTCTGACCGTCGGTCGAGTAGGCCGCGGTCAGGTTCGTCCCGTCGCTCGTCAGTCGCAGATGAATGGTGTCACCGGTGGGAGCGGCGGTGGCGTCCGCGCTGTCGTTGCGCGGCGTCCCGGAGCTCTCCCGGATGAACTCCACCTTGCGGTTGCCGCCGTAGACCAGGTCCAGCTTGGCGTAGTTGTCGTCGTTGCCGTAGAGGATCAGGCCGGCCTGCTGGTAGTCGGCCCGGGCCGCGACGGTGACCCGGGTGGTCGCCTGCCAGGCCCCGCTGGGTGCGGGCTGGAGCACCAGGTTTGTCGCGTCGTTGCGGGTGCCGTACAGGTCACCCGCGGCGGTGGGCAGGCGTAGCGCACCCCCGGAGACCGAGAGCGACTGGTTGTCCCGCACCACGCCGCTCCACCGCTGACGATCCAGCGAGGTACCGGTGAACTCATCGGACCGTACTGGCCCCTGCTGCACCTGGCAGGGCTCGTTGCCCCCGGTCTCGTCGACCCGGATCGGCACCGTGGCCTGCGCCCGCGCGCCCCGGCTGTCGGTGACCGTCAGGGTGGCGGTGTAGGTGCCAGGCGTGGTGTACGTGTGGGTGGCGTTGAGCGTGGTCGCCGTCGCACCGTCGCCGAAGTCCCAGGCGTACGACAGCGGGGTGTCCCCGTCCGGGTCGGTCGCCGTACCGGTGAAGGTCACGGGCAGTGGCGCGGTCCCGCTGGTCGGGGTGCCCGTGGCGGTGACCGTCGGTGGGGCGTTGCCGCTCACACCGGGGCCGACGAAGTTCATCCAGTTGACGTTGAACAGGGTTCCGGTGCCCCGGTTGGGGTCCCGGGCGACGAAGAACAGCCCGCCCTCCGAGGAGGCGCCGTTGGGAATCTGCGCGGTGACGTCGGTGTACGTCTGCCACCCGCTGGTGCCGGCCACGGTGGCGGTGGTGATCAGTGGCCCGTCCGCGGCGCCGGCGCGTACCTCGATCCGGCCGCCGGAGGTGGCCGAGGCGACCCGGAACTGGATCGACGTGACGCCGGTCAGGCTGGCCGGGGTGACCGACCACCAGTCGCCGTCCTCGATCCAGCCGATGTTCTGCCCGCCGCCGGCGGTGTCACCGGTGGTCTCCTTCTCGACCCCGGCGGTGCCGCCGCCGGTGGCACCCGCCACCCGGCCGGTGGCCGAGAAGTACTCGGCCTCCTTGCGCTTGGGCTGGAGGATCTTCAGTGCCCGGCCGGTCTGCGGCTCGGCCCCGTCGGATCCGCCCTTGTCGGTGTAGGTCGCCTCCAGCACGGTGAAGACGTTGGCGTCCGCTCCGTGGCCGTCGGCGAGCTGGGTCTGCACCGTGCCGGTGCAGCCGGTGTGCCGCTCCAGCGGGTGGGCGTGCTCGTCGTGACCGAGCAGGACCTGGAGTTCGACGTCGGCGCAGTCGATCGTGCCGTCCTCCGGGTCGGTGACGCTGATGGTGTAGGCGACCTGGTCACCCCAGGCGAAGAAACCACCGTCCGGCGGGAACTCGATGGTGACGGTCGGTGCCGTGTTGCCGACGGTGATCGGCACGTTCGCCACCGCGGTCCGCCCCGCCGGGTTGGTGACCCGAAGCTGCGCGGTGTAACTGCCGGACCGGGTGTACGTGTGGGTCGGGTTGGCCTGGGTGGAGGTGCCACCGTCACCGAACGTCCAGGCGTAGGTGAGCGCCCCGCCGTCCGGGTCACGGGAGCCGGCGCTGGAGAAGCTCACGGCAAGTGGTGGCGCTCCCGAGGTCGGGTTCGCCGAGGCGACCGCGATCGGGGCACGGGCACCGGCGGTGTAGTCGATCCGGTAGACCCCGGAGTTGTCGTTGTTGCCGCCGAAGCCGCTGCCCCACTCGATCAGGTACAACGCGCCGTCGGGGCCGAACTCCATGTCCATCGGCCGGACGAAGGTCATCTGATCGAGGATCCGGTTGATGTCGACGAGCGTCTTGCCGTCCTTGCTCACCTGCATGGTGTACATCCGCGACTGGTTCCACTCGCCGAAGATCGACTTGCCGTCGAAGTACGCCGGCCACTGGCGGCGGGACGAGATGGTCGGGTCGAACCGGTAGACGGGGCCGGCCATTGGCGCTCCACCGCCACCGATCTCCGGGAAGCGGCTGTTGCCGCCGTAGCCGTAGTCGACAGTGGCCGGAATGGCCGCCGGCAGGTTGGTCAGGCCGGTGTTGTTGGGGGAGTTGTTCACCGGCGCGGAGCAGTTGAACTTCGCCCCGCTCGGGCCGGACGGGAACTGGTAGTCGTTGTACGCCTGGTTGTTGCCGTGGCAGTACGGCCAGCCGAAGTTGCCGGGCCGGTCGACGATGTTCCACTCGACCAGGCCCTCCGGGCCCCGGTTCGCGTTGGTGGTGGTGGCGTCCGGGCCGTAGTCGGCGACGTAGAGCACGTTGGTGACCGGGTCGACGCCGATCCGGAACGGGTTGCGCAGGCCCATCGCGTAGATCTCGGGACGGGTCCGCGCGGTGCCCGGGGCGAACAGGTTTCCGCTCGGGATGGTGTACGTCCCGTCGGCCTGCGGCCGGATCCTGAGCACCTTGCCACGCAGGTCGTTGGTGTTGCCGGCGGTGCGCTGCGCGTCGTAGTCCGACCGGCCGGAACGCTCGTCCAACGGGCTGTAGCCACTGGACTCGAAGGGGTTGGTGTTGTCCCCGGTGGCCAGGTAGAGGTTGCCGGCCGAGTCGAAGGTCATCGTCCCGCCCATGTGGCAGCAGGTGTTGCGCTGCGTGGGCACCTCCAGCACGACCCGTTCGCTCGACGCGCTGATCGTGTCACCGGTGACGGTGAACCGGGACAGGTAGTTGCGGGAGCCGCCCGCGCTCGGGGCGTAGTAGAGCCAGACCCATCCGTTGCTGGCGAAGTTGGGGTCGAGTCGGATGCCGAGCAGGCCGTCCTCGTTGCCGGCGAAGACGCTCAACCGCAGTGCGGTGACGGTCTGGCCGCTGTCCGGCTTGATGATCTGCACGCGGCCGTCGCGCTCGATGTAGAAGACCCGGCCGTCGGGCGCGATGTCCAGCTCCATCGGGTTGCTGGTGTTGCTGTCCAGCGTCACCTTCTCGAAGCTGGCGGCCCGGCCGGCGCCGCAGTCGGAGTGCACCACACCGGCCGCGGTCTGGATGCCGCCGAGCAGGTGTTGCAGGAAGGCCGCGTCGGAGAAGGACTCCTGGGTGTGCCCACCGCCGGTGTACCAGGACCGGCCACCGTCGTAGCCCTGGCACCAGGCGATCGGGTGGTCGTGCCCCATCGCCCCGCTACCGGGGCTGTAGCTGCGCTCGTCGAGCGAGGCCAGCACCTGCACCTGACGGGCGCGGGGGTTGGTGCGGAAGTTGTACCACTCGTCGTACCGGGACCACCGCTCCGGCAGGTGTCGGGTCGACTCGTGGGTGTAGTCCTCGACCTTCACGGTCGCCGTCTGGTTCGCCGGGTGGCTGTTGAAGTACGCGCCGACCAGTTGGCCGTACCAGGCCCAGTCGTATTCGGTGTCGGAGGCGGCGTGCACGCCGACGTATCCACCACCGGCGCGGATGTAGCGCTCGAAGGCCGACTGCTGGCTGGCGTTGAGCACGTCACCTGTGGTCGACAACCAGATGACCGCCTTGAACCGGGCCAGGTTGGTGTCGGTGAAGGCGCCGCCGTCCTCTGTGGTGACGACTGTGAAATTGTTCGCGGTGCCGAGTTGCTGGATCGCCCGGATGCCCGCGGGGATCGAGTCGTGGCGGAACCCGGCGGTCTTGGAGAACACCAGGACGGAGTACGGGTCAGCGGCGGCAGCGGCTGCGGTACGGCCGGCGGCCTGGGCGGCTGCGGGCCCGGCGATCGGAGCGGGCGCACCGGTCAGTACGAGTACGAGGGCGAGCAGCGCCACGGTCAGTAGACCGGGCGTTGCTCGTCGACGGCGGGTTCGGGGCACGAAAGTCTCCTCTTCCGGGTGGGACGGGTCGGAGCGGGCGGCGGTGACTACTCCGGTTCGGTCCGAGCGCTCGTACCTGACGGTGAGGGTCTGGCTGCCGAGGAACTGAGCCGATCATTCAATTTGTGTTTGTCGATCGGTGTCGGGCAAGACTCATTGATGTAACAGATTGGTAACGAGAGCTTGGGCAATTGGCATGAGTCACTGCATATCGGGGGTTTTTCCGGTCGCCGCGTCCCGGCGAGTCGGATTGACGCGGCTGCCCTCGGCCCGGCTCGTGCGGCAGGACGGGGGTTGGCGGCACAGCCGAAACAACGTACGGTGACACCCAACGAACCCACGGGAGCCCGGTGTACCGGGCTGAGAGGGGGGCTGCCAGCCCCCGACCGTCGAACCTGATCCGGGTAATGCCGGCGCAGGGAGGAGAGTTGCCGTGCCGTCCCTCGGACGACTGCATCTGATCACCGACACCCGCCCTGGGCGGGATGCGCTCGCCGTGCTCGCCGCCGCACTGCCGGTGGCCCACACCGAACTGGTCGTCCAGGTCCGGGTCGAGGACACCACCACCGACCGCGAGGCGTACGAGCTGACCCGGCAGGTGCTGGTGCTCTGCCGCCCGTACGGGGTCACCTGCCTGGTCAACGACCGGTTGCACGTGGCGCTGGCGGCCGGTGCGTCCGGCGGCCACGTCGGTGCCGACGACCTGCCGGTGGCGACGGCCCGGCGGGTGCTCGGCTCGGATGCGGTGCTGGGCGCCACCGCGCGCGAGCCGGTGTCGGCGGCCGAGGCCGTCGCCGCCGGCGCAAGCTATCTGGGCGTGGGCCCCTGCCACGCCACCACCACCAAGGACGGCCTGCCGCCGGCGATCGGCGTGGCGGGCGTCCGGGCGGTGGTCGAGGCGGTCACCGTGCCGGTGATCGCCATCGGGGGAGTGACGGCGGAGGACGTGCCTGTGTTGCGGTCCGCCGGCGTGTACGGGGTGGCGGTGGTCGGCGCGCTCTCCGGAGCCGCCGACCCCGCCCACGCCGCAGCCGAGTTCATGGATGCACTGGCGTGTTAACAAGGGGCCCTTCCTCTACCGGAGGCGTTAACAAGGGGCCCTTCCTTGCACCGCAGGTGACGGTGGTGGGGGCGGGGCCGATCGGGTTGGCGATCGCGTGGCGGTGCGCGGCACGCGGGCTGCGCGTCGTGGTGCACGATCCGGCGCCCGGCTCGGGTGCCTCGCACGTCGCTGCGGGCATGCTGGCGCCGGTGGCCGAGGCGTACTTCGGCGAACACGAGTTGACCGGGCTGCTCACCGAATCCGCCCGACGCTGGCCGGGCTTCGCCGCCGAGCTCACCGAGGTGACCGGAGTCGACATCGGATACCGGACCGAGGGCACCCTGATGGTCGGGCTCACCGCCGACGACCTGGCCGAAGCGCGCCGACTGTGGGCGTACCAGCAGGGGTTGGGTCTGCCGGTGACCCCGCTGCGCCCCTCCCAGCTGCGGGAACACGAACCGGCGCTGGCACCGCGGGTTCGCGGCGGCGCGCTCGCCGCCACCGACCACCAGGTCGATCCGCGCCGTCTGGTGCCGGCGCTGCGCCTCGCCGCCGCGCGGGCCGGCGCGATGCTGGTCACCGAGCCGGTCCGGCAGCTGTCCGAGCCGTCGGGCGGGGTGACAGTGGTCGCCGCCGGCTGCGGCGCCGCCGCCCTCACCGGGCTGCCGGTCCGTCCGGTCAAGGGCCAGGTGCTGCGGCTACGCACCCCCGACGGTGGCCCGCCGGGCTTCCGGCACGTCATCCGGGGGTACGCCGACGGCGAGCACGTCTACCTGGTCCCGCGCGAGTGCGGTGAGGTGGTCGTCGGCGCCACCGTCGAGGAACGCACCGACGTGGCGGTATCCGCCGGTGCGGTGCTGCGGCTGCTGCGGGCCGCCGTCGACCTGATGCCCGAGCTTGCCGAGTACGACCTGGTGGAGACGATCGCCGGGCTGCGTCCGGGCACCCCGGACAACGCGCCGATCCTCGGGCCGCTCCCGGGCCGACCGGACGTGCTGGCGGCCACCGGCCACCACCGGCACGGGATCGTGCTCACCCCGGTCACCGCGGATCTGATCACCGGCCTGATCACCGGGGAGGGGACGGACGACCCGCTGCTCACCCCGTTTCGGGCCGACCGGTTCCACCCGGACAGCAAGGAGGACGACCTGTGGAGTTGACGGTGAACGGCGTCGAGCGGGACGTGCCCGACGGTGCCACGGTCGCCGACCTGGTTCGGCAGGTCACCCCGCAGCAGCGCGGGGTGGCGGTGGCGGTGAACGGTGAGGTGGTGCCGCGTACCGGCTGGCCGGCGACGGCGCTGCGCGGTGGCGACCGGGTCGAGGTGCTCAGCGCCGCGCAGGGCGGGTGACCATGGACTCCGACAGCTTCGAGATCGGCGGTACCCGGTTCGGGTCACGGCTGATCCTCGGTACCGGTGGCGCGGCGAACCTGCACGTGCTGGAGCAGGCGATCCGGGCCTCCGGCACCGAGCTTGTCACTCTGGCACTGCGTCGGGTGGACACCGTCCCCGGTGGCTCGGGCGGTCTGCTGGATCTGCTGGACCGGTGCGGGGTACGGCTGCTGCCGAACACGGCCGGCTGCTACACCGCCGGGGAGGCGGTGAAGGTGGCGCACCTGGCGAGGGACGCGTTCGACACCGACTGGGTCAAGCTGGAGGTGATCGGCGACGAGCGCACCCTGCTGCCCGACGGGGTGGAACTGCTGCGCGCCGCCGAGGAACTCGTCGACGACGGGTTCACCGTGCTGCCGTACACCTCGGACGATCCGATCCTGGCCCGCCGGCTCGCCGACGTGGGCTGCGCGGCGGTGATGCCGGCCGGCTCGCCGATCGGGTCGGGGCTCGGGGTGTCCAACCCGCACCACATCCGGCTGATCCGGCAGAGCGTCGACGTGCCGGTGATCCTGGACGCCGGGATCGGTACCGCCTCCGACGCGGCGCTGGCCATGGAGTTGGGCTGCGACGCGGTGCTGCTGGCCAGCGCGGTGACCCGGGCCGCCGATCCGGTGGCGATGGCCACCGCGATGCGCCACGCGATCACCGCCGGTCGTCTCGCCGCCGGTGCCGGCCGCATCCCCCGCCGCTTCCACGCCCTCGCCTCCACCCCCGACGAAGGTCGCCCCGACCTGTGATCCCGCACCCTGGCGAGGGCGGCCTGTCGGGTTCCCCGACCGTCTCGGGGGTCGTGGTGCTCACCGACCGGCGGCTGGCCCGCAGGCCGCTTGTCGACGTGGTGGCGGCAGCCGTGGCCGGGGGCGTGCGCTGGGTGGTGCTGCGCGAGAAGGATCTGCCCCGCGCCGAGCGGTCGGCCCTCGCCGCCGAGCTGCGGCCGATCCTGACCGGGGCCGCCGGCACCCTCATCGTCGCCGGACCGGACCCCCTGCTGGACAGCAAAGCAGAGCAGAGGGGCAGGGGAGTAGGTGGTGACGGCCGGTTGGCGCTGCATCTGTCGGCGACCGACGCCGGCCCGCCGCCGGGCGCCGAACTGGTCGGCCGGTCCTGCCACGACGAGGCGGAGCTGCGCCGGCTGCGTACCGAGGACTACGCCTTCCTCTCGCCGGTCTATCCGACAAGCACCAAACCCGGGTACGGGCCGCCGCTGGGGACGGTGGGACTGGCCGCGCTGATCCGCCTGAGTCCGGTACCGGTGCTGGCCCTCGGCGGCATCGAGACACCAGCCCAGGTACGCGCCTGCGTGCGGGCGGGCGCGGTCGGCGTCGCCGTGCTCGGGGCCGTCATGCGGTCCCCCGACCCCCGACAGACCGCAGCCGAACTGACAAGCGCCTTCGCGGCGGCCATCGGGCAGCCGCGCGGCCTCACCATCGAGGAAGACAGATGACCCCGACGACCGTGCTCACCGTGGCCGGCTCGGACTCCGGCGGCGGCGCCGGCATCCAGGCCGACCTGAAGGTCTTCGCCGCGCTCGGCGCCTACGGCACCAGCGTGATCACCGCGGTGACCGCGCAGAACACCCGAGGCGTGGACGCCGTCCTGCCGCTGCCCCCGCAGACGGTCACCGACCAACTCGACAGCGTGCTGTCCGACTTCGCGGTACGGGCGGTCAAGACCGGAATGCTCGGTACCCCGGCGGTGGCGGGGGCGATCGCCGACGCCGCGGCGGCCGGGCGACTTCCGCAGCTCGTCGTCGATCCGGTGCTGGTGGCCACCAGCGGGCACCGGCTCGGCGTGGTGGCGGCGGTGGAGCGGCTGTTGCCGTACGCCCGGGTGGCGACGCCGAACAGCGCGGAGGCCGCGGCGCTCACTGGCGCTGCGGTGACGGACCTGGCGGAGATGACGACTGCCGCCCGGGCCCTGGCGTCCGGCGGACCGGAGTGGGTGATCGTGACCGGCGGTGACGTCGACACCGGCGGCGAGGCGCTGGACGTGCTGCACGGCCCGGACGGGACGACGGTGCTGCGGGCCCCCCGGGTGCCGACCCGGCACAGCCACGGGACCGGGTGCTCGTTCTCGGCGGCGACCGCGGTGCGGCTGGCGATGGGCGATTCGGTGCCGGTGGCGGTCGCCACCGCCAAGGAGTACGTGACCCGCGGGCTGACCGGCGCGCGGGCCTGGGAGTTGGGCGCGGGACGCGGCCCGTTGGACCACTTCGGCTGGTCCGCCTGAGCAGGAGGTAGTCATGCAGGTACGGCGCAAGGTGTACGTCGAGGGATCGCGGCCGGAGATCCGGGTGCCGTTCGCGGAGGTGGAGCTGACCGGGGACAACCCGCCGGTGCGGCTCTACGACACCTCCGGTCCGGGCTCCGATCCGCAGGTCGGGCTGCCCGCGCTGCGCGGGCCGTGGATCGCCGAGCGGGGAGATGTCGCCCCGGCACGCGGACCGGGCACCCCGCTGGCCGGGGCGGACGGGAAACGGCCGACCCAGCTCGCGTACGCCCGGGCCGGGGTGGTCACGCCGGAGATGGAGTTCGTGGCGATCCGGGAGGGCATGTCGCCCGAGTTCGTCCGGGACGAGATCGCGGCCGGGCGGGCGGTGCTGCCGCTCAACATCAACCACCCGGAGTGCGAGCCGGCCATCATCGGCAAGGCGTTCCTGGTCAAGGTCAACGCCAACATCGGTACCTCGGCGGTCAGTTCCTCGGTGGCCGAGGAGGTGGAGAAGCTGACCTGGGCGACCCGGTGGGGCGCGGACACGGTGATGGACCTGTCCACCGGCAAGCGGATCCACGAAACCCGCGAGGCGATCGTGCGCAACTCGCCGGTGCCGATCGGCACGGTACCGATCTACCAGGCGTTGGAGAAGGTCGGTGGCGACCCGGTCAAGCTGAGCTGGGAGGTGTTCCGGGACACCGTGATCGAGCAGGCCGAGCAGGGCGTGGACTACATGACCGTGCACGCCGGGGTGCTGCTGCCGTACGTGCCGTTGGCGGTGAACCGGGTGACCGGAATCGTCTCGCGCGGTGGGTCGATCATGGCGGCCTGGTGCCTGGCGCACCACGAGGAGAACTTCCTCTACACCCACTTCCGGGAACTCTGCGAGATCCTGGCCCGCTACGACGTCACCTTCTCCCTCGGCGACGGGCTGCGGCCCGGCTCGATCGCGGACGCCAACGACGAGGCGCAGTTCGCCGAGCTGCGCACGCTTGGCGAACTGACGAAGATCGCCTGGGAGTACGACGTACAGGTGATGATCGAGGGTCCGGGTCACGTGCCGATGCACAAGATCAAGGAGAATGTGGACCTTCAGCAGGAGTGGTGCCACGAGGCGCCCTTCTACACGCTCGGCCCGCTGACCACTGACATCGCGCCCGCGTACGACCACATCACCTCGGCCATCGGCGCCGCCATGATCGGCATGTTCGGCACCGCGATGCTCTGCTACGTGACCCCGAAGGAGCACCTGGGGCTGCCGGACCGCGACGACGTGAAGGCAGGCGTGATCGCGTACAAGATCGCGGCGCACGCGGCGGACCTGGCCAAGGGGCACCCGGGCGCGCAGGCCTGGGACGACGCGCTGTCCAAGGCGCGGTTCGAGTTCCGCTGGGAGGACCAGTTCAACCTCTCGCTCGACCCGGAGACGGCACGGTCGTACCACGATGCGACGCTGCCCGCCGAACCGGCGAAGACGGCCCACTTCTGCTCGATGTGCGGGCCGAAGTTCTGCTCCATGAAGATCACCCAGGATCTCAAGGAGTACGCCGCCCGGGGCATGAAGGACAAGTCCGACGAGTTCCTCGCCGCCGGTGGGCGCGTCTACCTGCCGCTGGCCTGACCTCCTGCCTGCCTGATCTGCGCTTGCCTGACCCGTCGCGCGCTCGGCCGGCAGGGCACCGTCAGTCCCGGTGGTGCCGGCCGGTCGAGCGCAGCGAACGACGGGACTTCTTCGGCGCGGGTTCGTCGTCGGCCACCGGCCGGCCGAGCCCGGTCACCCAGTCCACGTACTCCTCGTCCTGGGCCGCCAGCGGCTCCTCGCCGCCCTCGGCGTTGTCCGGGCGGGACTTGCCGCGCCGAAACAGGCCGCGCAGGCCCTTGTCACGTTCGCCGCTCGGCTGGACGTCCTCAGGGGCGACGGCGGGCGGCTTGGTGAAGGCGGCGGAGAGGTCGCGGGCGGTGGCTGCCGGGTCGCTGGAGAGGCTCGGCACGGCGGCGAAGGCGGCCGAGACCTCCCGTGCGGTGGTCATCGGGTCGAGCCCCGCAGGCGAAGCGGCATCCAGCCCGGCGGGCGAGGCTGCCACCGGACCGGTGGGTGCCGCTGCCGGCCCGGCGGACGGCGCGGGGTCGGTTCCGCCGGTTGCGCCGGTTCTGTCGTGACCGGTCGGCGTCGGCGGCTCGATGGCGGCTGGACCGCCGGCAGCGGGACGCTCGTGGACGGCACCGGTCTTCTCGTCGCCCGGTTGCGGATCGGCCGGCCGGGTCGGCGCGAAGGCGTTCCAGGGCGTCGTCGCGTTCAGTTCGGGCAACGACAGGCGGTGCCGGGGGCGCGGTGTCGGCTCGGGTCGCACGTTGGCGGCGCTCCCGCCGGTGCCACCGCTCGGCCAGGGTGAGCCTGCAGTGTCGGCGTCCGGCTTGGTGTCGACGGACGGGGTGGCCTTGGCGTCCGGCCTGGTGTCGGCGACGGGCTCAGCGGCGACGGGCTCAGCGGCGACGGGTTGGGTGTCGGCGGGCGAAGTCGGGTTGGCGTCGGGCGCGACATGGGCGGGCGCGGGAGGTTGCCCGTCCTCGGACGGCTGGTCCGAACCCGCGGCCGTCGTGCTGGTCCGGGGTTTGCGCGTCCGCCGGGGCGTGGGCGTCTTGCCCGCCGGTGCCGCGTCCGCGAGCGGGCCTGGAGCCGGAGCCGGGCCCGAAGCCGGGTCTGAAGGCGAAGCCTGGACTGGGGGCGTAGCCAGGCCCGAGGCCGGAGCCAGGCCCGAGGCCGGAGCCAGGCCCGAGGTCAGGTCCGAAGGCGAAGCCGGGCTCGGCGCCGAAGGCCGGGCCGTTGCCCGTGATGACCTGGCGGCCCGCCCGGCCCGGCGGATGTCGCTGCCGTCTCCCACCGGCATCGGGTCGACCGCGAACTCGACGTCATCCGGCGCGGCAGGGGCCTCCGCTGAGGCGGGGGTCTCGGGACGCAGGGGCTCGACGGTCGTCGTGGCGGCGTCCGCTGGCGCGGGTGTCTCCGCCGTCGACGTGCGGCCGGTGGTTGCCGGGGCGGGGTGGCGGTCGTCAGCTGCCGGCGACTCCTGCGCTTCGAGCCCCGCACCGGTCGCGACACCTACCGTTGCCGGCGGTGCGTCGACTGACGTCCCGGTCGCGGCTGAGCTGGTGGCCTCCGCGCCGACGGTGTGCTCGGCGGGGCTGGAGAAGGCCGGTGCGTTGATCGACGGTGTGTCGGCGCGGGTGGGTGCCGCCCCGGCGGCCGTGGGCAGGGAACTCGTCCGCTGGTCCGGCCACTGCCAGTGCGGTGGCGGGTCCGCCGGTTGCTGCCCGGCCGGACGGGTCGGCGAGGTGGGCAGGGCCGGGGTCGGGGGCAGCGGCTGGAGAATAGCGGTCGGCTCGATGGCCTGGGTGTCGGGACGGGCGCGGCCGGTCAGCGGCCAGGGCAGCAGGGCGGCAGCGGTCGAGCCGAGCGCGCCGACGGCGATCGCGATCAGGGCACCGTAGTACGGGGCGAGTTGATAACGGTCGGCCGAGTCGCCCGGCCCGGCGGCCAGGTAGGCGAAGGCCACCAGCACCGGCCCGGCGACCCCGCTCGGTCCGCTGACCAGGGGCGGGTGCCCGCGCCACCGGGCCGCCCACCCACCGGCGATGCCGGCCAGCAGGGTGGTCAACGGCAGGATCAGCAGGGCCAACCGCTGCGCGGTGTCGGCGGAGAACCAGACCGGCTCCAGCACACCGAGGCGGACCGGGATCAGCGGCCCGCTGGCACCCAGTGACGGTACGACCGACAGCAGCGCGATCAGCCACATCGCTGCGGCGACGGCGGCCATGTTCCAGGCGAACGGTGGCCGGACGAGTACGGCCAGCGCGGCACCCGCGCCGACGACCGCACCGAGGACGGCGCAGATGGCCACGGCCCAGACCGGATCGACGGAGATGAGCTCGGCGCTGCGGGCCGGTTGCATGCACAACGGTGCCACGACCGTGGCACCCAGCGCGGCGCTGCCGGCGACCGCCAGTTGCCGGCCGGTGCCGGTGAGTTGGCGGTCCTGCCGGGCCGTCCGCTCGGTGAGCACGGCACCGATCACGGCGGCGTTCGCCGCGAACCAGCCGACCCAGACGAGCTGGGCCGGCCACTGGTTGACAGTGGCGCCGCTGAAGGCGCCGGTGAGCCGGACGATGCCGAAGCCGAAGGCGAGGCCAAGCTGACCGGCTCCGGCCAGCAGGCTGACGCCGAACGCCGTGAGCAATAGGCGGCTCAAGGTCCGATTGGCCATGTCCGGCACGTTACGGTCCGTTGCCACCGATCGCCACCGGCGCGCCGTGAACGCCGTCCGACCTGGTTGCGGTAGGTCTACTTGAGTTCGACCAGCCGGGCCAGGTATGTCGTGTCACCGACATTGGTAAGCATGTGCACCGCGCCGGGGTCGCGGTAGACCACCCCACCGGTCGGCTCGTCCGCGTCGATCCGTACGCCGTCGACGGTCTGGATCACGTTCTTCGCACCCTGCACGGCCACCACGAGGTAGGGGTGGTCGTGGCGGTGCAGCGGCTGCTGCTCGCCCGGCTCGAGCCGGATGTGCCAGACCCGTACCCGGTCGTTCTCCAGGACGATCTCCTGGCCCACCGGGCCGAGCACGAGATCCTGGTCGGTCGCCGGGGTGGTGGGGGAGTTGCCGGTCATCGGGTCGCCTCCAGTCGGGGGAGCACCTCGCTGGCGATGAGCTCCAGGTGGTCGAGGTCGGTGAGGTCGATCAGACGCAGGTGCACCCGCTGGGTGCCGATCGCCGCGAACTCGCCGATCCGGTCGACCAGTTGCTGCGGCGAACCGATCACCGCGTCCTCGGGCGGCAGGGCGCTCTTGACGTGCAGGGGCGCGGCCCGCCGTGCGGCCTCCGCGTCGGTACGCCCGACCGCCACCACGATGCCCGCCGAGAGCACCAGCGGGGCACGTCCGCTGTCGGCGCGGCCGATCCGCTCGCTGGCCTGCCGGGCCCGCTCGTACGCGTCACCGGTCTGCTCAAGGCTGGTGAACGGAACGTTGAACTCGTCGGCGTACCGGGCGGCCAGTTCGGGGGTACGCCGGGGACCACGCCCGCCGACGATGATCGGCGGGCCCGGGGTCTGCACCGGCTTCGGCAGCGCGGGGGCGTCGGCGAGCTGGTAGTGCTCTCCGGCGTAGCTGAAGGTCTCGCCCGATCGCGTGGCCCACAGCCCGCTGATCACTTCCAGCTGCTCGGCGAACCGGTCGAAACGTTCGGTGACCGAGGGGAACGGAATGCCGTACGAGATGTGCTCCCGGGCGTACCAGCCGGCACCGATGCCCAGCTCGACCCGGCCGCCGCTCATCTGGTCCACCTGGGACACCATCACGGCCAACGGCCCGGGCAGCCGGAAGGTGGCCGAGGTGACCAGGGTGCCGAGCCGGATCCGGCTGGTCTCCCGGGCGAGCGCGGCAAGCGTCAGCCAGGCGTCGGTCGGGCCGGGCAGGGCCGGTTCGTCGCCCATCGCCTGGTAGTGGTCGGCGCGGAAGAAGCCCTCGAACCCACCTTCCTCGGCGAGCCGGGCGAAGCGGAGCTGGTCGTCGTAGCTGGCGCCCCGGTGCGGCTCGGTGAAGACGGTGACCCGCATCCTCATCGCCCTTCGGGGCCGGCGGCCACCGGCTGGTCGCGTTCCATCAGCAGCTCGTGCAGGTCGGCGCTGACCTGGGCGACCTCCGCCAGGTGGGCGTTGCGGCCGAGCGTACGCGGGCGGGGGATGTTCACCTCGACGATCTTGCGAACCCGGCCCGGACGCGGGCTGAGCACCACCACCCGGTCGGCGAGCAGGACGGCTTCGTCGATGGAGTGGGTGACGAAGACGACCGTGGCCCGGCTGCTCATGTGCACCCGCTGGAGTTCCCCGGACAGCTCCTCCCGGGTGAGCGCGTCGAGGGCGGAGAAGGGCTCGTCCATCAACATCACCCGGGGGTTGCCGATCAACGACCGGCACAGCGACACCCGCTGCTGCATGCCGCCGGAGAGCTCGTGCGGCAGCCGCTTCTCGAAGCCGGCCAGGCCGGCGACGTCGAGCAGTTCCCGGGCCCGCTCGCGGTGGTCGGCCCGCTTCCAGCCGAAGATCTCCACCGGCAGCAGGACGTTGTCCAGTACGGTCCGCCACGGCAGCAGGGCCGGGCGCTGGAACAGCATGGCGATGTCCTGGCGCGGCTTGGTGATCGGCGTACTGCCCACAGTGATCTCACCGGAGCTGACCGGGATCAGCCCGGCGATCAGTCGCAGCAGAGTGGACTTGCCGCACCCGGATCGGCCGAGGATCGCGATGAACTCGCCATCGCCCACGTCGAGGTCGATGCCGCGCAGCGCTTCGACCCGGCCGGTGCGGCCGTCGAAGGTGCGGGACACCTCGGACAGACGGATCATCTCCGGGGGCCTCCGCTGAGTAGTTGATCAGGAATCCGCCACAGGCTAACCGGCCTCGTCCCGAAAAGCACCGTCCGGGGTGGACATGACTTTGTTTCCGTTCCGCAACCCGATACGCCTGGCGGCACAAAGGTGGACCTCTCGTACGCTGTGCCCGCGCAGAATCCCCTCGATGCGCGGTGTCGGCTCCCCTTCCGGCTGCCGGCGCCGCCCGACACACTCCCTCCCGGCGGCCCGACGCCCCGGTTGGAAAGGACAAGGTGCACTGATGAAAAGGCTGACCCGTACGGTCGCCGCGGCCACCATGGCCACCGCGCTCGCCCTCGTCGCCGCGTGCAGCAGCGGCTCGGACGACACCGACGACACCAACAGCGGCGGAGGCGCGGCCCTGGAACAGGTGACCTACCTCACCTCTTTCGGCAACTTCGGGCGCGACTCCTACGCGTGGGTGGCGAAGGAGAAGGGCTACTTCAAGGAGGCCGGCTTCGAGGTAGACATCAAGCCCGGCCAGGGCACCAACGCCGTGATCCAGACGATCGTCGGCGGCCAGGCGCAGTTCGGCCCGATCGACCTGACCGGTGGCCTGCTCCAGCTCGGCAACGGCGAGGCCAAGGACTTCGTCGCGGTCGCGGCGATCCAGCAGCGCACCATGGCCGCCATCGCCACCGTCGAGGGCACGGGGATCAACACCCCCAAGGACCTGGAGGGCAAGAAGCTCGCCGACACCCCCGGGTCCGTCGTGCGTAACCTCTTCCCGACGTACGCGCGGATGGCCGGCATCGACTACGAGAAGGTGACCTGGGTCAACGGTGAGGCGCAGACCCTGATGGGCATGCTCGCCGCCAGCTCGGTCGACGGCATCGGCCAGTTCGTCGTCGGTCAGCCGACCGTCGAGGCGGTGACCAAGAAGAAGGCGGTCCTGCTGCCGTACAGCAACGTGATGCAGGACCTCTACGGCAACGTGCTGATCACCTCCAAGCAGTACGCCGCTGACAAGCCGGAGTCGGTCAAGCGGTTCACCGCAGCGCTGCTCAAGGGCCTGGAGTACGCCCTGGCGAACCCGCAGGAGGCGGCCGACATCCTGGCCAAGAACGCCGAAGCGGTGAACCCCGCTGCGGCCGCCGCCGAGCTTCAGCTGATGGCGGGGTACGTCCGCTCCAGCAACTCCGGTACCGCTCTGGGCACGCTGGACAGTGGCCGGGTCGCCAAGAGCATCGCGATCCTGCGCGGTGCGGGTGCGCTGAAGTCCGACCTGACCCCCGAGCAGGTCATCGACTTCAACCTCGCCCCCAAGGCCTGAGCAGCCCCACCACGTCGACGGCGGGTACGCCGCACCGGTTGTCCGGTGCGGCGTACCCGCCTCGGCACCGAACCACGAAACGTAGGAGGATCCAATGACCGACGTCCGCCCTCGCCAGACGGCGGGGAGCGTGCCCGAGCCGCTCCATGCCGTACCGCGCGGCCGACGAGTGCGCGCCGGTGACCTGCGGCTCGCCACCGTCGCGGCGTTGCTGCCGGCCGTTGGTCTGCTTGTCGCATTCGGTCTCTGGTGGCTGGTCGCCCGGCTGGAGCTGATCCACCCGGCCGCCCTACCGCCGCCGGGCAGCGTGCTGTCGGCGTTCCTCGAGCGGCCGGACCGGCTGCTGGAGCACACCGCCGTCACCACTCGCGCGATCCTGATCGGCTTCGCGCTATCCGCTGCGGCGGGAGTGCTGATCGGTCTGGCGTTGGCCGCCTCGCGGACGGTCGAGCGGATGTTCACCCCACTGCTGGTGGCCGTCAACGCGGTGCCGAAGATCACGTTGGGTCCGCTGCTGGTGGTGGCGCTCGGTTGGGGTCAGAAGCCGATTCTGACGATGGTCTTCCTGCTCTGCTTCTTCCCGATCGTGCTGTCCACCGCGACCGGTCTGACCACCACGCCGGCCGAACTGGCCGAACTGGTCCGGTCGTACAACGCCTCCCGCTGGCAGTCGTTCCGGAAGATCCGCTTCCCGGCCGCCCTGCCGCAGATCTTCGTCGGACTCAAGGTGGCCATGCCGCTGGCCGCGATCGGCGCGGTGATCGGCGAGTTCCAGGCCGGCGAGGGCGGCCTGGGTTACGTGATCCAGCAGTACGCCGGCGTCGGCGACACCGCCACGGCGTGGGCCGCGATCATCCTGATCGCCCTGGTCAGCATCCTGCTCTACGCCGCGCTGGTGCTCGTCGAGCGGTTCAGCCTGCCCTGGCTGCGCGAAACCACCTCCAGCCGCTGACCCTCATCTCAGAGCGGACGGGCGACAGCTCGCGGACCGCAACCCAGGACAGAGACCCCCACCCAAGCTGACCGCGTCCGTCACCCTTCGACGGACGCAGGTGTGGCCCCAGCACAACCGGCGCAGGGATCAAGCCTGACCGCCCGGAGCCGGTTGTGCTGGGGCCACACCCACCGAGGCCACAGAGACGGACCTCAGCTGGCCAACCGCCAGCGGCCGTTACGGGCGACCAGGGTGGTGAGCGCCTGCGGCATCAGCCCGGAGTGGTTGTCCGGCGTCATCCGGATCGGCCCGGACAGCCCGTCCATCTGCGAGGTCTCCAGCACGTCGCGCAGCCCCTCCCGGTCGACAGTTGCCGGGGGACCACCCGCGCGCAGTTCGGCGTCGACGATGAGCTGCACGGCGTCCGCCGCGAACGACGACGAACCGTGGTACCCGCCGAAGCGGGCGGTGTAGTCCTGGAACCACTGGCGGCGCGCGGCCTTCGCGGGGGTGGTGGCGATGACGTCGTCGATCACCATCGTCTGGGTGAAGACGAGCGTCGCCCGCTCGGCGGCCCGGCCCGACGCACCGAGGAAGAGGTCACCCGCGGCGGACGCGTCGAAGTACAGCGGACCGGTGAAGCCGGCCTGCTTGACCGCGGCGGCGGCGAGCATGGCCTGCTCCGGCGGGGTCCAGATGACCAACGCCTCGGGTTCGGCCGCGGCGAGCGTGCCGGCCTGCCGGTCCACCTCGGTGTCGGTGGTACGCAGCGACGCCTCGGCGGTCAGCTGGATGCCGGCCTTGCGGAACTCGGCGCGCAGGGCTTGGACGCCCTCCCGGCCGTAGGCGTCGTCAGTGCGCAGCAGGCCGACGGAGGTGACCTTCCGGCGGACGAGTTCGACGGTGAGAGCGCTGGCATTGTCGGCTGCATTCGGTGCCAACTTGAACACGTAGCGTCGATCTGCGACCGGATTGGCCACTGCGCTGGCCGAGGCGAGTGCGACGGTGGGGATCTGCTTCTCATTGATGGTGCGCGCTGCGCCGATCGCGCATTCGTTGCAGCCGCCCATGATGATGGCGCTGACCCGTTTATCGTTGCCGAAGTCGGCGATGTTGCGCAGTGACTCACTGGCGTCGGAGCGGTTGTCCTTCAACAACAGTTCGACAGTCCTGCCGTTCAGGGCACCGGAGTCATTCAGCTGTTGGACTTTCAACTCCAGTGCCTGCCGGTACGCCTTGCCGACGCCGGCGGCCGCCCCGGACAGTTCCAGGTCGGCGGCGATGACGATCGGCGAGGTGTCCTGCTCCTGCCCGCCGAACTGGCAGCCGGTGAGGGTGGTGGCCAGCATGGCTGATGCGGCCGCCAAAGCGGTCGCGGAGCGGAAGGGGGTCAACTCGGTCCTCCTGATGCGGCGCGGGCGGGGCCCGGTCACCGGCGGCAGCCAGATCCTCAGTGGATATTCTGGGTAGGTCTGCCGTACCGTGTGCGCGAAGCCTGCAAAACCTTGCCAATGCCGGGCGCTGGGGTCAAGCGGAGTCGCCGGGGAGCGTTTCGGGACGTCAATCCCACATGTTGGCGTAACCAGATGTTTTCGTATGCTCACGCTGGCGACATGAATGACCACTCTGGAGTGACATGCCCTGATCAAGGGCACTGTGGAAATGTAGGTATTAGTTGAGCGGACAACAGGATGCGTGTCCACCAACCGTTTCCTGCCTCACTGCGGCTTCCCAAACCCGATCTCGTCTGATGAAATCGCGGCCGTGCCGCGCGTGGCGCCGGCCGTCGTTCCAACTACGGGTCGACGGGTCAGGCGCGGAGAAAACGACGGAGGCGATGTCGTGAGCACCGGACCGACGACCCTGCCCGCCAGCGGCGACGCCGAGCACAACGGACGGCGCAGGCTGCCCCGGCTGCGCGACGCCCGGATCCGGTCCAAGCTGGCGTTGATCCTGGTCGTTCCGGTGGCTGCGGTCATCGCATTGGCCACAGTCCGTCTGGTCGCCGTCGGTGAAGGCGCCTACGAGGCTTCCCAGGCTCGCTCGCTCACCGTCCTGTCGACGAAGATCTCCGCCTTGGCCAACGACCTGCACGCCGAGCGGATGGCGGCTGCCGCCTACCTGGCCTCGACGCAGCAGCAGGTCGACGCGTACAACCTGCGGGTGCGTCGGACCCAGGAACGGGTCGATGCGTACCGCGCGGAGCGAGCCCGGATCGGCGACGTCCCCACCGCGGTCCGCGACCGGCTGACGGCCATCGACCGGCACCTGGACACCCTCGACGGCACCCGACAGGAAGTGCTCGACCGCCAGCAGATGCAGGTCGCCGAGGCCGCGTTGCGCTACGGCGTAATCCTGGCCGACCTGGTCGGCTACAGCGACGGCCTGGCCCAGTTGCCGGGCGAGGAGAGCCTGGCCGACAACCGGCGCGCGGTCGCCGCCTTCGCCCGCGCCAAGGCGGCCGTGGCCGAGGAAGAGGCCGTCGCGTTCACTGCGCTGACCACCGGACGGCTCGACACCGAGCAGTTCTCCGCGTTCGTGGCCACCCTGACCGGCCAGCAGGAAGCGCTGCTGTCCTTCTCGTTGGCCGCCGACCCGACCCAACGGGCGCTTGTCGAGAGCACCGTCTCCGGTGACGCCGTGGTGCTGGCCGACCGGATCGCCACCGACATCACCCGCTCGGTCGGCCGGGGCTCGCCGGTCTCCGCCCAGGACGCCACCGCAGCGATCGGCGCGGTGCACGAGCTGATGCGGTGGGCCGAGGGCGAGCTGGAGAACCGGCTCCTCGCCAAGACCGAGCAGGCCCGGTCGGACGTCATCCGGCAGGCGATCGTCGAGACCACGCTCGTGTTGCTCACCCTGGTCATCGCGGTGACCCTGGCCGTGGTGCTGGCCCGCTCGCTGAACCACTCGCTGCGTCGGCTCCGCGAGGGTGCGCTCTCGGTGGCCAACCACGACCTGCCCGAGGCGGTGCGCCGCCTGCAGGGGATGGGCAACGTCAGCGACGGCAGCGTCGACGAGATCGTCCGCGAGGTACGAGACCCGATCCAGCTCAACAACCGTGACGAGGTGGGCCAGGTCGCCTCGGCGTTCAACGTCGTGCACCGGGAGGCCGTCCGGGTCGCGGCCGAGCAGGCGGCCCTGCGGAGCAGCGTCTCGGCGATGTTCCTCAACCTGGCCCGCCGCAGTCAGACGCTTGTCGACCGGATGATCGGCGAACTCGACGCGATCGAGCGCGGCGAGGAGGACCCGAAGCGCCTCGCCCAGCTCTTCGAGCTCGACCACCTCGCCACTCGAATGCGCCGCAACGACGAGAACCTGCTGGTGCTGGCCGGGGCCGACTCCGCCGTGCCACGCCGCGACGACGCGTTGCTCGTCGACGTGCTGCGGGCCGCGCAGTCCGAGGTGGAGCTCTACAACCGGATCGAGTTCGGCACCGTCGACACCGACGTGTCGGTGGCCGCGCACGCGGTCAACGACGTCGTCCGGCTGGTGGCCGAACTGCTCGACAACGCCACCCGCTTCTCGCCGCCGAACACCACGGTGGTTGCCGACGGCCGGCGGATCCGCGACTACGTGCTCATCCAGATCGAGGACCGTGGTCTCGGCCTGACCGACGAGCAACTGGACTCGCTGAACAAGCGACTCGCCGCTCCCTCCACCGTGGACGTCGCGGCGTTCCGGCTGATGGGTCTGGCCGTGGTCAGCCGGCTCGCGGCCCGCTACGGCATCCGGGTCGAGCTGCGCCGTAACGTCGAGGGTGGCACCGTCGCCCAGATCACGCTGCCGGCCGCCACGGTGATCCTGCCGAGCCTCCGGGGCCGCGACCAGGCGATCACCCGCCCGCGTCAGCCGCTCGCGGTCGAGCAGTCGCCGGCCGGTGCCGGTGAACCGCTCGCCGGAGCGGGGCGCAGCACCACTGCCACCCTCAGCGACAGGTGGCGCAGCGCGCCGGCCGCCACGCCGTGGCCCGCCGCCGACCCCACACCGCAGCACACGCCACCGGCGCACACGTCTCCACCGGCGTACGCCGGCGGGTTCAACGCCGGTACGCCCACCGTCGCCTCGCCGACCATCGACCCGCTGTCCTACCGGACAGCGAACACCCCCAGCGACCCGCAGCCGGCCGCACCCGTGCTGCCGGTCGGTCCGGTCGCCGGTGCCCCGGTCACCACCGCGAACGGGTTCGCGCCCGCCGCCCCGAACGGCTTCACACCGGCGGCGGCGCCGAGCGGGTTCACGCCGACGGCGGCGCCGAGCGGGTTCGCGCCGGCCGCGGGTCAGGGGTCGGGCGGTGGTCAGGACGCCCCGATGTTCGGTGGGCTGGGTGCCAGCCTGGCCGCGACCGCTCCGATGGCCAGCGCACCGATCACCGCGCCGCCGGAGCCGCAGGCCGAGGCGCCGATCTTCCGCGAGATGGAAGCGGTCTGGTTCCGGTCGCACGGCAACGACGTGACGGCCATCTTCAGCCGGCCGCAGTTCGACGAGTCACCCGCGACCGCCGGTCCGCCGGCCGCCAGCCCGTCGGCACCGGCCGTCGAGCCGACGAAGGGGCGCACTCCGCTGCCCACCCGTACACCGGGTGCTGCTGCCGGCGACGCCTCCCTGTCGCCACCGTCGTACCCCACCTCGTCCGCCGCGTCGACAGGTACCCCGACTGCGGCGCCCCCACCGGCCGCGCCCCCGCCGGCGGCGCCACCGACGCCGGCTGCCGCCCCGTCCGCCGCTGCCGACGACGACGCCTGGCGGACCGCGGCCGACGAGGGCTGGACGCGCGCCAGCCAGGCCGCCGAGCCCACCCCGGCCGGTACGACCCGGTCCGGCCTGCCGAAGCGGGTGCCGCAGGCGCAACTCGTGCCCGGCGGGATCGAGCCCCGGAGCGGACGGGAACACAGTCGGCGTACGCCGGACGAAGTACGCGGTCTGCTGTCGGCCTACCACCGCGGCGTCCAGCGCGGCCGAACGGCCGGCGCGACTCAGAACAGCACCTCGACCAAGGAGACGAGCCGATGAACAGGCCCGCGGCCATGCAGGACATGGGTTGGCTACTCACCAACTTCGCCGACAGCGTGGCGGGCATCGCCCACGTGGTGGCGGTGTCCGCGGACGGGCTGCTGCTCGCCTCCTCCCGCGACCTGCCGACGGACCGGGCTGATCAGCTCGCCGCCATCACCTCAGGTGTGGTCAGCCTGACCGAGGGCGCGGCGCGGATGTTCAGCGCCGGCGGGGTGTTGCAGACCGTCATCGAGATGGACAGCGGCTACCTGTTCCTGATGTCGATCAGCGACGGTTCGTCGATGGCGGTGCTCGCGGCGCGCAGCTGCGACGTCGGTCAGGTGGGTTACGAGATGGCGTTGCTTGTCGAGCGCGTCGGCGCGGCGCTGGTGCCGTTGCCCCGGGACGCGGTGCGGTCATAGCGCGCACGGTGCGACGGCGGACGGGAGAGGAGGTGATTGCGGATGGATCCGCGACGTGACCCGCGGGGTGCTCTGGTGCGACCGTACGCGGTCACCAGGGGCCGCACCGAACCGCTCCAGGACATCGCCCTGGAGGCGGTGCTGGTCGCCAGCCCCACCCAGATCGCCGAGTCGCGGTTTGCCGGGCACGACAAGCATCGCATCGCCATGGTCTGCGAGGGCCGCCCCGAGTCCCTGGCGGAGATCGCCGCGTACACCCGGCTACCGCTGGGTGTCGCCCGGGTGCTGGTCGCCGACATGGTGGCCGACGGCCTGTTGACGCTACAGACGGCTGCTCCCGCCACAGGTTTCGAGGAGCGGATGGAAATGCTGGGAAGGGTGCTGAGTGGACTTCGCGAGCTATGACCCCGCCGGGGCCCGCCAGAGCCGGGGAATCATCTCCGCGAAGATCGTCGTCGCGGGTGGCTTCGGTGTCGGCAAGACCACGTTGGTCGGTGCGATCTCGGAGATCACACCGCTGACCACCGAGGCGGTGATGACCGCGGCGGGCGTCGGGATCGACGACTCGTCAAAGGTGCCGGGCAAGGAGACCACCACGGTCGCCATGGACTTCGGCCGGATCACCATGGCGCAGGATCTGATCCTGTACCTCTTCGGCACACCTGGGCAGACCCGGTTCTGGTTCATGTGGGACGAGATCATCCGTGGTGCGGTGGGGGCTGCCGTCCTGGTGGACACCCGCCGGATCACCGACGCGTTCGCCCCCCTGGACTACTTCGAGAACCGCAGGCTGCCGTACGTGGTCGCGCTGAACCGGTTCGACGGCGCGCCGCAGTACGAGTTGGACGAGGTACGTGAGGCGCTGGCCATCTCGCCGGACGTACCGCTGGTGATGACCGACGCCCGGCGGCGTGAGTCGGTCAAGCAGGTGATGGTGACCGTCGTCGAACACGCCATGGCGCGGCTTCAGGCCGAACACGACAGGGGTTTCCCGACCCCGGTCGGCTGACCTCCGACGAGCACTCGTCTCGCCAGCCCGGCACTGTCCGGTACTGGCGGGACGGGTGCTCGTCGCATGTTAAGCAGGGGCCCCTGTACTACTCCAGGCGTTAACGAGGGGCCCTTCCTTACACGTCAGTCGACGCGGAGGCGGTAGCCGCGCTTGACGACGGTCTGCACCACCCGGGGAGCCTTCAGGCCGGCGCGTAGCCGCGCCACCGCCATCTCCACCGCGTGCTCGTCGGCACCGCGCGGCAGCGTCCGCAGCAGGGCGGTACGCGACAGCACCCGACCCGGAGACTGGGCCAGCGCCCGCAGCACCGCCATCGGCGCCGGCGCCAACGGACGCAGTTCCCCGTCGATCACGGCGGCGTGCCCGCGCAGCGTGAGCAGATGCCCGGCGACCTTGATGGTGACCGTACGGCGGGGCAGTTCGTCGACGATGGTGCGCACCAGCGCGCCCAACCGGGCCCGGCTCGGTGCACTCACCGGTACGCCCCGGCGGACCAACGGCTCGGCGGTCACCGGGCCGACACAGCTGGCCAGCACGTCGCTGCGCAACGCGGCCAGGACCGCCTCCGTCCGGTCGCCTGCGGCGCGCAGCAGTGCCTCCGCCGCCGGTGCCGAGGTGAAGGTGACCGCGTCCACCAGCCGGCCGGCCACCAGGTCGACAAGCCGGTGCAGGGGCGCCGGATCGGTGGGTGGCGCCCAGCGGTAGACCGGGATCTCGATGACGGTCGCCCCGGCCTCCTCCAGGGCCCGGGTGCACTCGGGCTGCCGATCGCCGTGCAACTGCATGGCGATCACCTGCCCGGCCACCCCCCGGCGGCGCAGGTGCTCGACGACCTCGTCACAGCTCTCCGATTCCGGAGACCACTGGTCGTACAGGCCGGCCGCGCGGATCGCGCCACGTGCCTTCGGGCCCCGGGCCACCACGTACGCGTCGCTGAGCACCGAGCGCAGCGGCTCGGCGACCCCCCAGCCCTCGGCGGCCTCCAGCCACCCGCGCATGCCGATCCCGGTGTTGGCCATCAGCACGTCCGGTGGCCGGTCCAGGCAGGCCCGGGTGGCCTCGCGCAGCGCGCTGTCGTCCGCGAGCGGCACGATCCGCAGCGCGGGCGCGAGCACCACCCGCGCGCCGCGCCGCTGGAGCAGCGCGGCGAGTTCGTCCCGCCGCCGGTCGGCGGTCACCCCGATGGTGAAGCCGGCCAGTTCCTCGCGCATTCACTCCTCCTGTCGCAGCCGCACCTCGACCATGCCGTCCCGGCAACGGATCTCGTGCCGGGCAACACAGACACCTGGCAGGTCGAGACAGTCCCCCGTACGCAGGTCGTACACCTGCTTGTGCAGCGGCGAGGCGACCGTGGGCACGCCGCGGCGGCTGCCCACGATGCCCCGGGACAGCACGTACGCGCCGGTGACCGGGTCTCGGTTCTCGATCGCGTACAACCCGTCGGCGGTCCGGAAGAGCGCGACCTGGACGCCGTCGATCAGGGCGGCGACGCCCCGGTCCAGGTCCAGTCGGCTCAACGGGCAGACGGTGTGCCAGCGCACGGTCGTCACGGTGTTCATCGCCGTACCTCCGGCAGTCCGAGGGTGACCGGTTGACGGCCGTCGGATGCGGCGGGTCTGCCGCCGGCGGGTACGGGTTGCCCGCGTTCGGTGACGAAGGTGATCGACGGGTCGGGTACGTCCGGCGCGTTGACGAAGGAGGTGAACCGGCGTAACCGGTCCGGGTCGTCGAGCACGTCACGCCATTCGTCGGAGTAGGACGTGACGTGCCGGGCCATCGCGGCGTCGAGGTCGGCGCAGAGGCCGAGCGAGTCGTCCACGATGACTGCTCGCAGGTGGTCCAGGCCGCCGTCCATGGCTTCGATCCAGGCGGCGGTGCGTTGCAACCGGTCGGCGGTGCGGATGTAGTACATCAGGAATCTGTCGATGAGCTGGATCAGTGCTTCTGTGGACAGATCAGTGGCGAACAGGTCGGCGTGCCGGGGCCGGAAGCCACCGTTGCCGCCGAGGTAGAGGTTCCAGCCGGTCTCGGTGGCGATGATGCCGAAATCCTTGCTGCGCGCCTCGGCGCACTCCCTGGCACAACCGGAGACCGCCGACTTGATCTTGTGTGGGGCGCGCAGTCCCCGGTAGCGCAGTTCCAGCGCGACGGCGAGGCCGACCGAGTCCTGCACGCCGTACCGGCACCAGGTCGAGCCGACGCAGGACTTCACCGTCCGCAGCGCCTTGCCGTACGCGTGACCGGACTCGAACCCGGCGTCGACCAGCCGCCGCCAGATCTGCGGCAACTGTTCCACCCGGGCCCCGAACAGGTCGATCCGCTGGCCACCGGTGATCTTCGTGTAGAGCTGGAAGTCCCGGGCCACCTCGCCGATGACGATGAGCTTCTCCGGGGTGATCTCACCGCCGGGGATCCGGGGCACCACCGAGTAGCTGCCGTCGCGTTGCAGGTTCGCCAGGAAGTGGTCGTTGGTGTCCTGCAACGCGGCCTGCTCGCCGTCGAGGATGTGCCCGTTGCCGAGCGACGCGAGGATCGAGGCGACGACCGGCTTGCAGATGTCACAACCCCGGCCCCGCCCGTGTTCGGTGATCAACCGGGAGAAGGTCCGGATGCCGCGTACCCGCACGATGTCGAACAGCTCCTGCCGGCTGAGGTCGAAGTGCTCGCACAGCGCCCGGGACTGGGTGACACCGGCCGCGTCGAGCAGTTGCTTGAGCATCGGCACGCAGGAACCGCAACTGGTGCCGGCCCGGGTGCACGCCTTCAGGGCGGCCACGTCCGCGCAGCCGTCCGCGATGGCCGAGTCGATGTCCGCGCGGGTCACCGCGTTGCAGGAACAGACCTGCGCGGACGCCGGCAGCGCCCCCACCGACGCGCCGTCGGCACCGGCCGGGGCGAGCAACGCCAACGGGGGTGCCGGCAGCGGCCCGCCCACACTCGCCCGCAGGGTCGGGTACGCGCTGGCGTCACCCACCAG
Source organism: Verrucosispora sp. ts21 (assembly GCF_002879555.1). Taxonomy (NCBI): domain Bacteria; kingdom Bacillati; phylum Actinomycetota; class Actinomycetes; order Micromonosporales; family Micromonosporaceae; genus Micromonospora; species Verrucosispora sp. ts21. The sequence goes on from NZ_PNOZ01000036.1 coordinate 29,814, forward strand.
CACCCCGCCGAGCAGCGTCGTCGCGTCGTCGGAGAGGACCAGCTTGGCGTAGACCCGGGTGGCCGGATCGGTGTACGTCACGTCCAGGCAGCCCGGCGTGGTGCCGTGCGCGTCACCGAACGAGGCCACGTCGACGCCGAGCAGCTTGAGCTTGGTGGCGGTGTCCGCGCCGGGGAAGGTGGCCGCCCCGCCGACCAGCCGGTCGGCCACCACCTCGGCCATCGCGTACCCGGGTGCCACCAGCCCGTAGCAGGTGCCCTCGACCGCCGCGCACTCGCCGACCGCGTAGATCCGCTCGTCGCTGGTGCGGCAGGAATCGTCCACCAGCAGCCCGCCGCGCGGGCCGACGTCGAGTCCGGCCGCGCGGGCCAGCTCGTCGCGGGGGCGGATGCCGGCGGCCACCACCACCAGGTCGGCGTCGAGCAGCGTGCCGTCGGCCAGTTCCAGGGCGGCGACCGTACCGTCCGGGCCGGGTCGCAACGCAGTGGTCGCCACCCCGAGGTGACAGCCCACCCCCAGTTCCTCGACGTACCGGCGCAGCAGCGCACCCCCGGCGGTGTCGATCTGAGCCGGCATCAGCCGGGGCGCGAACTCCACCACGCTTGTGGCCAGGCCGAGCAGGCGCAGGGCGTTGGCCGCCTCCAGGCCGAGCAGACCGCCCCCGATCACCGCGCCGGTGCGCCGGCCCCGCGCGTGCTCCTCGATCGCGGCCAGGTCGTCGAGCGTCCGGTAGACGAACACCCCGGGCAGGCCGACGCCGTCCACCGGGGGCACGAACGCCGACGAACCGGTGGCGAAGACCAGCACGTCGTACGGGTACTCGCCGCCGGCCGTGGTCACCACCCGGCGCTCCCGGTCCACACCGGTCACCGCCTCGCCGAGGCGCAACCGCACCCCGTCGTACGCGGTGTGCAGGTTCAGGTCGTCGGCCGAGACGCCGTCGAAGTACGCCGAGAGCCGCACCCGGTCGTACGCCGGCCGGGGTTCCTCGGCGAGCACGGTGACCCGCCAGCGGCCCTGCGGGTCCCGCGAACGCAGTGCGTCCACGAACCGCTGCCCGACCATGCCGTTGCCGATCACGACCACGTTGCCGCCGGTCATCGTCCCACCTCCACCGGATCCGCTCTGGACAACCAGTCGACGATGCCGGCGACCGCGTCCCGGCAGCTGCCGCAGCCGGTACCGGCCCTGGTCCCGGCGACGACCTCGTCGAACGTGCGCGCCCCGCCCCGCCAGCAGGTCACCAGCGCGCCCTTGCTGACCGTGTTGCACTGGCACACGGTGGCCGTGTCGGGCATCAACGCCGGGGAGGCGGCCGGAGCCGCGACAGCCCCGCCCACGGCCCGGCCGAGCAGCAGTGCCCGCCGGTCGGTGGGCACCGGATGACCCCTGTCGAACAACTGGATGACCGTGCCCACCGACGGGTTGTCGCCGAGCAGGATCGCGGCGGCCAACCGCTCGTCGTGGATGCGCAGCCGGGCGTAGGTGCCCCGGGCCGGATCGGCGAAGGTCAACTCCTCGCCGGGGCCGCTCGTCGGGTCGCCCATCGCCGCGAGGTCGATGCCGGCCGCCTTCAGCCGGGTTACCACCGGCCGGGGGTGGTAGCGGGCCTGCGGGTCCTGCCCGGTCAGCAGTTGGGCCACCACCCGGGCCTGCGCCCAGGCCGGTGCGACCAGGCCGGTCGGGGCCGTGCCGTGCTGCGCGCAGTCGCCGATCGCGGAGATCCGTGGGTCGCTTGTGCGCAGCCGGTCGTCGACAAGCACGCCCCGGTCCACCGTCAGGCCGGCCGCCTCGGCGAGCGCGGTGTCGGGGCGTACCCCGCAGGCGAGGACCAGCAGGTCGGCGTCGAGCGTACGACCGTCGGACAGGCTCAGCCGGACCCCGCAGGCGTCGGTCGTCAGGCCGGTCGGAGTGACGGCCAGATGGGTGGTCACGCCGAGTTCGGCGAGGGTGCCGGCCAGGATCTCACCGGCCATGGCGTCGAGTTGGCGTTCCATCAGGTACGGCACCCGGTGCACCACCGCGACTTCCAGCCCTCGGGCGGCCAGCCCGCGGGCCGCCTCCAGGCCGAGCAGCCCGCCGCCGAGGACCAGGGCGCGGTGCGCGCCGTCGGCCAGGGCGAGGATGCGCCGGCAGTCGGCCAGGGTCCGGAAGGCGACCACCCGTTGCGGCGGCGAGGTCGGGTCGAGGCCGGGCAGCGCCGGCACCACCGCCCGCGCACCGGTGGCGAGCACCAGGTGGTCGTAGCCGATCCGGTCGCCGTCGTCGGTGCGTACCTCCCGGGCGGCACGGTCGATGGCCCGTACCGCGACTCCGGTGCGCAGGTCGACGCCGCGACCGGTGGCCTCCGTCAGCTCCACGTCCGGCTCACCGATCTTCCCGGCGAGCAGCGTGGACAGCATGATCCGGTTGTACGCCCGGTGCGGCTCCGCCCCGACCACTGTGACCTTGTCCTGGCCGCGGGCGTGCAACTCGGCGGCCAGGCGGGCCCCGGCCATCCCGTTGCCGACCACCACCACCCGCTCGCCGCGCATGGCGTCGGGCCGGCGGTCGGCTCGCTGGCGCTCGCTCACGACGCCACCCGCTCCACCCGGACCGCGCAGATCTTGAACTCGGGCATGCCGGAGATCGGGTCGACGGCGTCGTTGGTGACGGAGTTGGCCCGGGCGGCCCCACCCCAGTGGAACGGTGCGAAGACGGTGTCCGGCCGGATCGCCGGGCTGAGCCGGGCCGGCGCGCGGAACTCGCCCCGCCGGGAGAGCACCCGCACCGGTTCGCCGTCGGCCACTCCGAGCCGCCCGGCGAGGTCGGGGTGCAGCTCCACGAAGGCGTCGGGAGCGGCCTGACGCAGCGCGGCCACCCGGCGGGTCTGGGTGCCGGACTGGTACTGGGCGAGCACCCGGCCGGTGGTGAAGTGCAGCGGGTACTCCGCGCAGACCTCCTCGGCCGCCGGTCGGTGCTCCACCGGATGGAACCGGGCCCGCCCGTCGGGGGTGGCGAAGCCGTCGGCGAACAGTCGCGGCGAGTCCGGCCCGTCCTCGCGCGGGCACGGCCAGAACACGCCGTCGGCGGCGTCGATCCGCGCCCAGTCGATCCCGGCGTAGTCGGCGATCCCACCGGCCGAGGCCCGCCGCAACTCCGCGAAGACGGTACGCGGGTCGGCGGCCAGCGCCTCGCGCTCACCGTCGACGGCCGCTTCGACGTCGCTGTCGGCTGCTTCGGCAGCGCTGGCGGTTGTTAACAGGGGGCCCTTGCTATGCACGAGGCGATAAGAAGGTGCCCTTCCTTTCAACCGGGTGGTGAGGGTGGCGAGGATGGCGAGGTCGGTGCGGACGCCGGGCGGGGGCGGGCGCAGCGCACGGCGACGCAGCACCCGACCCTCCAGGTTGGTCATGGTGCCGTCCTCTTCGGCCCACTGGGCGGTGGGCAGCACCACGTCGGCAAGCGCCGCCGTCTCGGAGAGCAGCAGGTCGGTGACGACGAGCAGGTCCAGGTCGCGCAGCCGGCTCTCGATCTGCGCCGCCCGGGGTGCGGAGACCACCGGGTTAGAGCCGAAGACCAGCAGCGCGCGGGGACCGTCCGACGTGCCCAGCGAATCGAGCAACTGGTACGCGGGCACGCCGGGGCCGGGCAGGTCGTCGGCGGACACGCCCCACACCTGGGCGACGTGGGCGCGGGCCGTCGGGTCGTCGATCCGGCGGTAACCGGGCAGCTGGTCGGCCTTCTGCCCGTGCTCGCGGCCACCCTGCCCGTTGCCCTGCCCGGTCAGGCAGCCGTACCCGGAGCCGGGGCGGCCGGGCAGGCCGAGCGCCAGGGCGAGGTTGACGAAGGCGGTGACCGTGTCGACGCCCTTGGCGTGCTGTTCCGCGCCCCGCGCGGTGAGGATGATCGCCCGTTCGGCGGTGCCGAGGGCGCGGGCGGTCGCCTCCAGGTCGGCCACCGGCACGCCGGAGAGTGCCTCGGCCCGCGCCGGCCACCAACCCGCCACCGTGCGCCGGACGTCGGTGAAGCCGGTGGTACGGGTGGCCACGTAGTCGTCGTCGACGTAGCCCTCGGTCAGGGCGATGTGCAGCAGCGCGTTGGCCACCGCCAGATCGGTGCCGGGCAGCGGTTGCAGGTGCAGGTCGGCCTGCCGCGCGGTGGCGGTGACCCGTGGGTCGACCACGATCAGCGTGCCGCCGCGCTGCCGCAACTCGGTGAGCCACCGCACCAGCGGGGGCATGGTCTCCGCCGGGTTCGCGCCGACCAGCAGCAGGGTGTCCGCGTGCCCGAGGTCGGACAGCGGGAACGGCAGTCCACGATCGACACCGAAGGCGCGCATCCCGGCGGCTGCGGCCGACGACATGCAGAACCGTCCGTTGTAGTCGATGTTGCGGGTGCCCAGCGTGACCCGGGCGAACTTGCCCAGCGCGTACGCCTTCTCGTTGGTGAGCCCGCCGCCACCGAAGACGGCGACCGCATCGCGGCCGTGCCGTCGCTGCACCTCGCCGACGCCGGTCGCGATGCGGTCCAGCGCGGCCTCCCAGCTGGCCGGGCGGAGTTCGCCGCTGGTCGGGTCGCGCAGCAGCGGGGTGGTCAGTCGGTCCGGGTGGGTCAGCAGCTCGGCCGAGGTCCAGCCCTTCTGGCACAGGCCACCGCGGTTGGTGGGGAACTGCCGGGGGAGTACGGACACCCGGCCGTCCTGCTCACGCAGCGTCATCCCGCACTGAAGGGCGCAGTACGGGCAGTGCGTCGCCACCTCCCGGGGTGTGCGCCCCGGTGCTGTCGCCGACCGTGCACCGTCTGTCATGTCGGCAAAGCGTGCCGCCGCCCAGTTTCCGGCCCGCGTCCCGTTTGTTTCGGTCCTGTCAAGTGCCGCTCACACCGCACGGCGGCGGCGCACCGGATCGCATGGCCTGGCATGTGGAACGAGTCTCCCGCATACCGGGAAATCGGAGTGGTCGACATGGATGTGACCGAGGCGTTCGGCGCCGCAGCCGGTAGCGACAGTGTACGGATCGGATGACTGTCGGTCATACCAGCGGTATTCTGTCTGGCATGACAGCCAAGGTGACTCTGTCGTTCTCCGACGAGACGATCGCCGACGCCCGACGGTTCGCCGAGCGGGAGGGGCTCTCCCTCTCCGCCTGGATGGACCAGGCCGCGCGGGAGAAGGCGCTGCGCGAGGTCTTCGCGGCCCATGCCGCCGCGGTGGGTCGGGCCGGGCTGGATCTGGAGTCCGCCTCGCTGGCCGACGCGCAGGAGGTGGGCCTGGTCGACGATCTGCTCTTCGGCGGTCGCCCACGTGCTGCGTAGGGGCGAGGTCTGGCGGATCGAGGGGGCCCGCGAGCGGCTCGGGCTGGTGATCAGCTCCGACGTCTACAACTCCACAGCCGTGCCCATCGTGATCGTCGCCGAGGTGGTCGAGGCGGCACTGCTGCGTGACTCACCGCTGGCGGTGCCGATGGGTGGCTGGGTGGTGATGCCCGACCGGATCTCCTCGCCGATGAAGAAGTGGTTCACCGAGTGCGTGGACGTGACCGACGCCGAGACGATGCGCCACGTCGACCGGGCACTGCGCATCCTCCAGCAACTCTGAACGGCGCGTCTCACCGCGTACCCCGGCCGGTGGTGCGCGTCCCGTTGCCGGGTCGACCCGAAGGACGAACGCCACGGTAACTGTCGATTCCTAGCTTCGGCGCCATGACCACCACGAGCGCGCAACCCGAGGCCGTCCAGGAGGAGACCCTGGACCGCCGTCCCGGCCGCTGGATCGGGCACTGGGCACCGGAGGACCACACCTTCTGGCGTACGACCGGCAGCCGGATCGCCCGCCGCAACCTGATCTGGTCGATCTTCGCCGAACACATCGGCTTCTCGGTGTGGCTGCTGTGGAGCATCGTCGTCGTCCGGCTCGGTGACGCCGGTTGGCAGCTGACCACCAGCCAGGCGCTCTGGCTGACCGCAGTACCGAGCGGGGTCGGCGCGTTGCTGCGGTTGCCGTACACCTTCGCGGTGCCGGTGTTCGGCGGCCGGAACTGGACGATCGTCTCGGCACTCCTGCTGATCGTGCCCTGCGCGGGCCTGGCCTGGGCGGTCGAGCGCCCGGAGGTCGGCTTCCCGGTGCTGTTGCTGATCGCCGCCACCGCCGGGTTCGGCGGCGGCAACTTCGCCTCCAGCATGGCGAACATCTCGTTCTTCTATCCGGAACGCGAGAAGGGCTGGGCGCTGGGTCTCAACGCCGCCGGCGGCAACATCGGCGTGGCGGTGGTGCAGTTCCTGGTGCCGCAGATGATCGTGCTCGGTGGCGGGCTCGCGTTGGCCCGGGCCGGGCTGATGTACATCCCGCTGGCGGTGATCGCCGCGGTCTGCGCGTACCTGTTCATGGACAACCTGGTGGAGGCCAAGGCCGACGTACGGCCGGTCTGGTCGTCGCTGCGGCATCGGGACACCTGGATCATGTCCCTGCTGTACATCGGCACCTTCGGCTCGTTCATCGGCTACTCGGCGGCCTTCCCGACCCTGCTCACCTCGGTGTTCGGTCGGCCGGACGTCGCACTGACCTGGGCGTTCCTCGGCGCGGCGGTCGGCTCGTTCTGCCGGCCCTTCGGCGGCCGGCTCTCCGACGTGGTGGGCGGTGCCCGGGTGACGATGGTCAGCTTCGTGCTGATGGCCGTCGGCGCCCTGGCCGCGCTCTGGTCGGTCGAGCAGCGCAGCCTGGGTGTCTTCTTCGTGGCCTTCCTGCTGCTGTTCGTGGCCACCGGTGTCGGCAACGGCTCGACCTACCGGATGATCAGTCGGATCTTCCAGGTCAAGGGGGAGGAGTTGGGGGGCTCGCCGGAGGTGATGCTGGCGATGCGCCGGCAGGCCGCCGGCGCGTTGGGCATCATCTCGGCGGTCGGTGCCTTCGGTGGTTTTCTGGTGCCGATCTGTTACGCCTGGGCCCGGTCGACCTACGGTGGGATCCAGCCGGCGCTCCGCTTCTACGTGGGCTTCTTCCTGGTGCTGCTCCTGCTCACCTGGGCGGCGTACCTGCGTCCGGGGGCCCGATTGGCGCGGGCGGGGGTGTGATCAAGGCCATTTCCGGTGCCGTCGGCGCGCCTGCCGGACCCCGTTTTGACCGGCCGGTCGGGCTGCGGGTATCGTTGCCTGCTGTTGTACGACATCTGTGGGCGTGCCGCCTGAGGTACGCTTGGTCGTTCGTGCGCGCTGGTCCGGCTGGGATGTCCTGGTCACCTCGGCGCGCGACCCCAGACCGACGACGAGACAAGGTAGACCTGTGCGTACGTACAGCCCGAAGCCGGGTGAGATCGAGCGTCAGTGGCACGTCATCGACGCCTCTGATGTCGTGCTGGGCCGCCTGGCCACCCACGCCGCCACGCTGCTGCGGGGCAAGCACAAGCCGACTTTCGCGCCGCACGTCGACACGGGCGACTTCGTCGTCGTCGTGAACGCGGGCAAGGTTGCGCTGACCGGCAACAAGCGCCAGCAGAAGATCGCTTACCGGCACTCCGGTTACCCGGGTGGCCTCAAGCAGGTCGGCTACGAGGAGCTGCTGTCCAAGCGCCCCGAGCGGGCCATCGAGCTGGCTGTGAAGGGGATGCTCCCGCACAACAAGCTCGGCCGTCAGCTGATCAAGAAGCTGAAGGTCTACGCCGGTGCAGAGCACCCGCACGGCGCGCAGCAGCCGGTGCCGTTCGAGATCAAGCAGATCGCGCAGTGAGCGCGGGCGAAGGAAGCAGCATGACCGACATCACCGCCACCGAGGTTGCCCCCGAGGCCACCGAGGCGCCGGCGCCCGTCGCCCGCGCGCCTCGTGGTGACCGTCCGATCCAGACCGTGGGCCGCCGCAAGGAGGCCATCGTCCGGGTGCGGATCGTGCCGGGCACCGGCAAGATCACCTGCAACGGCCGGGACCTTGAGGCCTACTTCCCGAGCAAGGTGCACCAGCAGCTGATCAAGGACCCGCTGGTCACCGCCGAGAAGCCCGAGGCGTTCGACGTAATCGCCAACCTGCGTGGCGGCGGCACCACCGGCCAGGCGGGTGCGCTGCGGCTGGCCATCGCCCGGGCGCTGATCGTCAACGAGCCGGACGATCGCCCGGCCCTGAAGAAGGCCGGCTTCCTGACCCGGGACGCCCGGGTCAAGGAAAGCAAGAAGTACGGCCTCAAGAAGGCCCGCAAGGCTCCTCAGTACTCGAAGCGCTGATCTTCAGCCGCACCTTGTACTTCTGACGGACGGCCGGTCCGCCTCCCCTCGACTCGGGAGGTGGGCCGGCCGTTTCCGCCTCTTCGGGACAGGGCAGGTTCCGCCCCTTCTCACAGGGCAGTTTCCGTCCCCCTTTCCAAGGGCAATTTCTCCCACGACGGCAAGTTTCATCGGAGGTTGGCGGGTATGGGCCGGTTGTTCGGCACGGACGGCGTACGCGGGCGGGCGAACGCCGATCTCACCCCGGAGTTGGCACTCTCGGTGGCGGTCGCGGCTGCCCACACCCTTGCCGAGTCGGATCGAAGTCATGCCCCGCTGGCCGTCGTCGGGCGGGACACCCGGGCCAGCGGCGAGATGCTGGAGGCGGCCGTCGTCGCCGGGTTGACCAGCGCGGGTGCGACGGTCGTCCGGGTCGGTGTGCTGCCCACCCCGGCCGTGGCGTTCCTCACCGCGGAGGCCAAGGCGGACCTCGGGGTGATGCTGTCGGCCTCGCACAACCCGATGCCGGACAACGGGATCAAGCTCTTCGCCGCGGGCGGGCACAAGCTGCCCGACGAGATCGAGATGCGGATAGAGGCGACCGTCGAGGCCAACGGCAGCGTCGCCTGGCAGCGCCCGGTCGGCGCGGGAGTCGGTCGGGTGCACGACCTGCTCGATGGTGCCGACCACTACGTGCAGCACCTCGTCGGCACCGTGCCGCACCGCCTCGACGGGATCAAGGTCGTGGTGGACTGCGCCAACGGCGCCGCAGCCGAGGTGGCGCCGGCGGCGTACCGGGAGGCCGGTGCCGAGGTCATCGCGATCCACGCCGAGCCGGACGGGCTGAACATCAACGACGAGTGCGGGTCGAACCACATCGCGACCCTGCGTCAGGCCGTGGTCGAGCACGGCGCGCACCTGGGCATCGCGCACGACGGCGACGCCGATCGGTGCGTCGCGGTGACCGCCGACGGCGACGAGGTCGACGGCGACCAGGTGATGGCGATCCTGGCCCTGGCCATGCGGGAGGCCGGCACGCTGACCGGGGACACCCTGGTCGCCACCGTGATGAGCAACCTCGGCCTGCGCCTGGCCATGTCCGCCGAAGGCATCCGGCTGATCGAGACCAAGGTCGGCGACCGGTACGTGCTGGAGGAGTTGCGCGCCTCCGGGCTGGCGCTCGGTGGCGAGCAGAGCGGACACATCGTGATGCCCGCGTACGCGACCACCGGCGACGGGGTGCTGACCGGGCTGCACCTGATGGCCCGGATGGCGGCCACCGGTCGTACCCTGGCCGACCTCGCGGCGGTGGTGACCAAGCTGCCGCAGGTGCTGATCAACGTGCCGGTCGGGGACCGCACCGTGGGTGCCGCCGCGCCGGCGGTCCGCGCCGAGGTCCAGCGGGCCGAGGTCGAGCTGGGCGAGACCGGCCGGGTGCTGCTGCGCCCGTCGGGCACCGAGCCGCTGGTGCGGGTGATGGTCGAGGCGGCCAGCGAGGCGGTCGCCCAGGAGGTCGCCGAACGCATCGCCGCTCAGGTCCGCACCGCCAGCCCGGCAGTGTAAGGAAGGGCCCCTTCTTAACGTCTCGGGTAGAGAAAGGGCCCCCTATTAACAACCGCAGCCAGCGGTCCGGCTGAGAGCGGGCGGAACTGGTGGGTCAGCGCTCCCAGGTCGCGCCACCCAGGCGGGACACCGCCTCGGCGAGCAGTTCTGGGCGTTTGCAGAATGCGAAGCGGATCAGGTGCCGGCCGGCCTGCGGGTCGTCGTAGAAGACCTGAGTGGGTACGGCCACCACGCCGCAACGCTCGGGCAGGGAACGGCAGAACTCGACGCCGTCGGAGCCGCCGAGGGCGGTGATGTCGGCGGTGACGAAGTAGGTCCCCTCCGGGGTAAGCACCTCGAAGCCGGCGTCGACCAGCCCGCCGATCAGTTGGTCCCGGCGGGCCTGCATGCCGGCGCGGAACTCGGTGAAGTAGGCGTCGGGCAGACCGAGCGCGACCGCCACCGCCGGTTGCAGGGGTGCGGCGTTGACGTAGGTGAGGAACTGCTTGACCCGCAGCATCGCGGAGACCAGCGCGGCCGGTCCGCTCGCCCAGCCCACCTTCCAGCCGGTGCAGGAGAAGGTCTTGCCGGCCGAGGAGATGCGCAGGGTGCGCTCCCGCATGCCGGGCAGGCTCGCCAGCGGGACGTGTTCGCTCGCCGCGTCGGTGAAGACCAGGTGCTCGTACACCTCGTCGGTGACCGCGTACGCGCCGTGCTCCTGGCAGAGTTCGGCGATCAGGGCCAGTTCGGTCGGGGTGAAGACCTTGCCGGTCGGGTTGTGCGGTGAGTTCAGCAGCACCAGCCGGGTACGCGGGCCGAACGCGGCGCGCAGCGCGGCCGGGTCGAAGGCGTACCGACCGTCGGGGCCGGGCCGCAGGGTGACCGGTCGGCGCACCGCACCGGCAAGCGCGATCGAGGCGGCGTACGAGTCGTAGTACGGCTCGAAGCAGAGCACCTCGTCACCGGGCTCGCAGAGGGCGAGGATCGCCGCGGCGATCGCCTCGGTGGCACCGGCGGTGATCACCACTTCGCCGTCCGGGTCGTACTCCAGGCCCCAGAAGCGGTGTTGGTGGGCCGCCACCGCCGCGCGCAGCTCGGGGATGCCGGGGCCCGGCGGGTACTGGTTGCGGCCGGAGCGCAGCGCGTCGGCCGCGGCGGCGAGCATCTCCGGCGGGCCGTCGGTGTCGGGGAAGCCCTGCCCGAGGTTCACCGCGCCGGTCCGGACGGCGAGGGCGGACATCTCGGCGAAGATCGTCGTCCCGAACGGGCGCATTCGGCTCACCAGGGGGTCGACATCAGTGCTCGTCACGCCCGTCAGGGTACGGGTGCGCGCCATCACGACGCCTTGCCCAACCTGAGTGCTTTGTGAGCCCGATCACCTGATCCTGCCTAATCGCTCAAGTTCAGTGATTGTTTACCCGGCTTTCGCGCAGACAACGTGAGCGAAACTGGTTAGGCTGCCACCCATGTGTGGAATCGTGGGTTACGCCGGTGCCCGACCGGCGCTCGGCATCGTGCTCGACGGTCTGCGGCGACTGGAGTACCGCGGCTACGACTCGGCCGGCGTCGCCGTCGCCTGCGACGGACAGCTGTTGACCGAGAAGAAGGCCGGCAAGCTGGCCAACCTGGAGAAGGTGCTCTCCGAACGCGCCGCCGAGGACCCGGACGGTTGCGGCGCCAGCCCGCTCGGCATCGGTGACGGCACCACCGGCATCGGCCACACCCGCTGGGCCACCCACGGCGGACCCACCGACCGCAACGCCCACCCGCACCTGTCGCCGGACGGCCGGGTCGCGGTCATCCACAACGGCATCATCGAGAACTTCGCCAAGCTCCGCACCGAGCTGGAGGACGACGGCGTCACCTTCGTCAGCGACACCGACACCGAGTGCGCGGCGCACCTGCTCGGCAAGGCACTTGCCGAGCTGCGCGCGGCCGGTCAGCCGGACGGGCCGCACCTGCTCTCCGCCGCCATGCAGGTGGTCTGCCAGCGGCTGGAGGGTGCCTTCACGCTGCTCGCCGTGGACGCCGCGATCCCCGGTGCGGTGGTCGGCGCCCGCCGCAACTCGCCCCTGGTGGTCGGCCGCGGCGACGGGGAGAACTACCTGGCAAGTGATGTCGCCGCGTTCATCGAGCACACCCGCGACGCAGTCGAGCTGGGCCAGGACCAGATCGTCCTGATCACCGCCGACTTCATCGAGATCACCGACTTCGCCGGTCAGCCCGCCAGCGGCAAGGACTTCCACATCGACTGGGACTCCTCGGCCGCGGAGAAGGGCGGCTACGACTGGTTCATGCTCAAGGAGATCGAGGAGCAGCCGCAGGCCGTGGCCGACACGCTGCTCGGCCGGCTGACCGAGAACGGCGAGATCATGCTCGACGAGGTGCGCCTCAGCGACCAGGATCTCCGCGACGTCGACAAGATCTTCATCGTGGCCTGCGGCACCGCGTACCACTCCGGGCTGGTCGCCAAGTACGCCATCGAGCACTGGACCCGGATCCCCTGCGAGGTGGAGCTGGCCAGCGAGTTCCGCTACCGCGACCCGGTGCTCGACCGGTCCACCCTGATCGTGGTGATCTCGCAGTCCGGCGAGACGATGGACACCCTGATGGCGCTGCGGCACGCCAAGGACCAGAAGGCCCGGGTGCTGGCCATCTGCAACACCAACGGCTCCACCATTCCCCGCGAGTCCGACGCGGTGCTCTACACCCACGGCGGGCCGGAGATCGCCGTCGCCTCCACCAAGGCGTTCCTCACCCAGTTGGTCGCCTGCTACCTGATCGGCCTGCACCTGGCCCAGGTGCGCGGCATCAAGTTCGCCGACGAGGTGGCCGCCGTGGTGGAGCAGTTGCACCAGGTGCCGGACAAGCTGCGCGAGCTGCTCGGGCGCATCGAGCCGGTGCGGGAGCTGGCCCGCGAGCTGGCCGACCAGCCGACGGTGCTGTTCATCGGCCGGCACGTCGGCTACCCGGTGGCGCTGGAGGGTGCGCTCAAGCTCAAGGAATTGGCGTACATGCACGCCGAGGGCTTCGCCGCGGGCGAGCTCAAGCACGGCCCGATCGCCCTGATCGACCAGGGCACCCCGGTGATCTGCGTGGTGCCCTCGCCGGTGGGTCGCGGCCTGCTGCACGACAAGATCGTCTCGAACATCCAGGAGGTACGCGCCCGAGGCGCCCGCACCATCGTGATCGCAGAGGAAGGCGACGAGTCGGTGGTGCGTTACGCCGACCATCTGATCTACGTGCCGCGGACGCCGACGCTGCTCGCGCCACTGCTGACGACCGTGCCGTTGCAGATCTTCGCCGCCGAGATCGCCGCCGCCCGGGGACACGACGTGGATCAGCCGCGCAACCTCGCCAAGTCCGTCACCGTCGAGTAGCCGGTCGCGCCGGGCGGTCACCGCTGACCGCCCGGCCGCCGCGCTTGTGTCGAAGCGCCGGCACCGTCCGGCCGCCGCGCTTGTGTCGAAGCGCCGGCACCGTCCGGCCGCCGATTCTGCCGCCGAAGCGCCGTCACCGGCCGAGGACGATCCGGGCCATGCCGTCCAGCGCCGGATTGTCCGGATGCCAGTAGCCGCTGTGGCCGTACCGGCCGCTGGGGAAGCTCCGGCCGCCGAAGGACGCTTCGACCGGGTCCCGCCCGAACCAGAGTTTGTCGTCGTCGCCGGTCAGCAGCCCGACGATCCCGGCCGCGGGGGAGAGGCTGAGCACCGCGTGCCGAGCCAACTCTCCCGGCGACCGGGCCAGGCGGATCACGTCGTCGGGCGCGCGGCTGGCCCACACCTGCCCGGCCGGTACGCCGAGGTCGGCGGCGTGCTGCACGCCGACTCCGGGCGACCCGACGAAGACCAACGCGTCGGCGGCGAGCCCGTGATCCCGGGCAGCACCGCCCACCACCAGCGACCCGTAGCTGTGCCCGAGCACGGTCTGCCGGGCGGCCGGCCCGTCGTGGGTGGCCCGCAACCCCTCCTGGAACCGGTGCAGCGCGTCACCAGCCGCGTGGGCCTGCCGGTCCCAGGCCGCCTCGTGCAGGAAATCCGGGGCGTCGTAGTCCAACCAGAGCACCGCCGAGGTCTCCTGCCCCGGTGCCAGGTCGGCGCAGCGGGACAGCACCCGGGCGGCGCGGCCCAGATCGTCGGTGGCGTCGTGCAGCCCGGAGGTCGTGCCCGGTACGTGGGTCAGGATGCTGGCGGCCCGATCCGGGTTGCCCAACGCCACCACCGTCCGCCCCTCACCGCCGACGTCCAGTCCGAGCAGGTACGCGCGTGGTGCGTCCGGCGACGCCAGCCGAGACGTCAACGCGTCCAGCCCGCTCAGCGCGGCTTCGACGCTGCGCAGCCCGACCATCTCGGCGGGGCCTCGGGGCATCCGGGCCAGCAACTCCTCCCAGCGTTGCAGCAGCGCGGCCCGGCGTACCTCCAGCAGCAGTCGGTTCGCCTGGTCGCGGGCGGCGGCCGGAATGCCGTCCAACCCGCCGATCAGCTCCGGTTCGTGCCCGACCAACCAACGGCGCTGCGCGGGGCTGAGCCCGCTCCACCAGCGGTTGACCTGGGCGGGATCGGAGTGCGGTGCGGGTCGGTCAGCCGGCGGTCGGCTCAGCCAACCCGACTCGGCGTCCGCGGTCAGTTGATCGAGACGGTCGGCGGCTTCCCGATCCGCCGCGGTGGCCAGGTCGAGGGCGTCGCGCAGCGCCGTCGTCACCGGCGTCACCGTCTGGACGGCCCGGTGGGCCGGCACCCGGCTCGGATCGGGGCTGGTCCGACCCCACCGGTCGATGAGCACTCCGACGCTGGCGGCCAGGGTCACCGCCGCCGCCAGCCGTGCCCGGGCCGCGGTCAGCCGGGCGGCGAACTCGGCGAGCACCTGGTCGATCTCGATCGCCACCGGGGCCAGGGCGAGCAACTCGACCCGCAGGTCGGACACCTGCTTCTCGGCTGCGGTCGCGGCCAGACCCGACCACTGCGACCGCAACGCCGCCGCGTCGTCCGCCAGCTCGGTGGCCCGGCGCCGGGTCGGGTCGACCAGTCCCGCCCAGGCCGTCCCGGTGGCCCGCCAGCGCGTCGGGTCGGCCGTCGAGAGCTGGGCGTAGCCGACCTGGTCCGACTGGACCACTGCCGGCCGGGTCACCGGGGCAGGGCGGAGAGCCGGGCCGCCGCCCGACCGTCCACCGACTCGTAGGCCCGAGCGGCGGCGCGTACCGCGTCACCGGTCCGGGTGACCCGGGCGCCGAGCCGCCCCGACCAGGAGTGCACGGCCGCCTCCAGGGTGCCCAGCGCGACCCCGGCCGACCAGCCGGGGGCCGGTGCCGTCAGCCCCGGTATCCCGGCCAGCCCACTGGCCAACCGATGGCCGTGCTCACCAAGCGATCGCCCGGTCCGGTGCAGCCGTTCCGGCTGCACGGTCAAGTCCTGCTCGCTCATCGCCCCTCCCACCCCGTACCGCCAACGGGCAGGACGCTAGGCGGTGCCGGGCGGCGCGACGGTGCCCTGTGGACAACCGCTGTGGGGCGGACCGTCGGGTTGTCCACAGGCGTTGCCCGGTCGACGGCGGAGGGCTATCTTGCGACCCGCGCGCCGGTAGGGTGGGCCGGGTGAGACCAGTCTGGCGGGTCGCGGACGTACGGGCGGCAGAGGCGGCACTGATGGCCGGACTCCCGCCGGGCACGCTGATGCAGCGCGCCGCCGCCGGGCTGGCGCGACGCTGCGCGCTGCTGCTCGCCGAGCGGGGCGGGGTGTACGCCGCGCCGGTGCTGCTGCTGGTCGGCTCCGGCGACAACGGCGGCGACACTCTGTACGCCGGTGCGCGCCTGGCCCAGCGGGGTGCGGCGGTGTCGGCGTTGCTGCTCACCCCGGATCGTGCGCACGCCGACGGGCTGGCCGCGTTGCGCGCCGCCGGCGGACGGGTCGTGGAGCACCCCCCGGCCGTGGTCGACCTGGTGCTCGACGGCATCGTGGGCATCGGCGGGCACGGCGGGCTGCGGGAGACAGCCGAGCAGTTGGCGGCGAGCCTGCTGGACCACGCCGGGCGCGACGGTGCCCGGGCGACGGTGGTGGCGGTGGACGTGCCCAGCGGGGTGGTGGTGGACACCGGCGACGTCCCGCTGACCGCCTCCGGTCGACCCAACGCGGTGCGCGCCGACGTCACGGTCGCCTTCGGTGCGCTGAAGCCGGCCCTGGTGGTCGGTCCGGCCGCCGCGCTGGCCGGGCAGGTGGAGCTGGTCGACATCGGGCTCACCCCGTGGCTGCGCGGCACCCCGGCGCTGCAGGTGGTGGAGTGGTCGGACGTGGCGCAGTGGTGGCCCCGGCTCGGTGCCGCGTCGGAGAAGTACACGCGGGGCGTGGTCGGGGTGGCCACCGGTTCGGCGACGTACCCGGGTGCCGCCATGCTCTCCGTCGGTGGGGCGCTGGCCGGGCCGACCGGTCTGGTCCGCTACGCCGGTGGCGCCCGCGACGACGTGGTACGCGCGCATCCATCGGTGATCGCGACCGGCCGGGTGGCCGACGCCGGCCGGGTGCAGGCCTGGGTGTGCGGGTCGGGGTTGGGCACCGACGAGCGGGCGACGACGGAACTGCGCACGGTGCTGGCCGCGCCGGTGCCCGCGGTGCTTGACGCGGACGCGCTGACCCTGCTGGTCGACGGGTCCCTCGCCGATCAGTTGCGCCGACGTGACGCCCCGATCGTGGTCACGCCGCACGACCGGGAGTTCACCCGACTCTGCGGCGAGACGCCGGGCGCCGACCGGGTCGCCGCCACGCTCCGGCTGGCCGCCTGGATGAACGCCGTGGTGCTGCTCAAGGGCGACCGCACGGTGGTCGGCACGCCGGACGGCCGGGCGTACGTCAACCCGACCGGCACCCCGGCGCTGGCCACCGGCGGGACCGGGGACGTGCTGGCCGGGCTGCTCGGCTCGCTGCTCGCGGCCGGGCTGCCGGCGGAGCGGGCCGCCGCCGCGGCGGCGTACCTGCATGGCCTGGCCGGTCGGGAGGCGGCCCGGTCCGGGCCGGTCACCGCGCCCGACGTGGCCGCCGCGCTGCGGCCGGTGCTCGCCCGGCTGCCCTGACGGTCCCCCCGAGTCCGCCCACCGGGGCAGTCGACCGGCCGGACCTGGCCGGGTCGCCCTGCGGTGATCAGCGCGGAAAGTAGGGTGGAGGCATGTGGCAGGCTGAGGTGCGCGTGGATCTCGACGCGATCCGGGAGAACGTCGACCGGATGCGCGCCGGCACCAGCGCCGAGCTGATGGCGGTGGTGAAAGCCGACGGCTACGGCCACGGAATGGTCCCGGCCGCCCGCGCCGCGCTCGACGCCGGGGCGGCCTGGCTCGGTGTCTGCACGCTTGACGAGGCGTTGGCGCTGCGCGCGGCCGGCATCGACGCCCCGGTGCTCGCCTGGCTGCTCGCGCCGGGACTGCCGCTGCACACCGGCGTCGCGGCCGACGTGGATCTGGGCGTGGCGAGCCTGCCGCAGCTGGACGAGGCGGTCGAGGCGAGCCGCCGGGCGCAACGGCCCGCCCACATCCACCTGAAGATCGACACCGGGTTGTCCCGGAACGGGGCGACGGTCGCCGACTGGCCGGCCCTGCTCGACGCCGCGGCCAAGGCGCAGGCCGACGGTCTGGTCGAGGTGGTCGGGGTGTGGAGCCATTTCGTGTACGCGGACATGCCCGGCCATCCGACCACGGACCGGCAGCTGGCCGTCTTCCACGAGGGGCTGGCCATGGTCGAGCGGGCCGGGCTGCGCCCCCGTTACCGGCACCTGGCCAACTCTGCCGCCACCCTGACCCGACCCGACACCCACTTCGACCTGGTCCGCCCGGGGCTGGCCGTCTACGGCCTCTCCCCGGTGGCCGGTGAGACCTACGGCCTGCGGCCGGCGATGACCGCCCGCGCCCGGGTGATGTTGACCAAGCGGGTTCCGGCCGGCACCGGCGTCTCGTACGGCCACACGTACACCACCGAGCGCGAGGCGAACCTGGCTGTGGTGCCGCTCGGGTACGCCGACGGGGTGCCGCGGCACGCCTCGAACACCGGCCCGGTGCAGCTCGGCGGACGCCGCCGGACCATCTCCGGGCGGGTCTGCATGGACCAGTTCGTCCTCGACTGCGGCGACGACCCGGTGGCCGCCGGTGACGTGGCCACCCTGTTCGGCAGCGGTGCCGACGGTGAGCCCACCGCCGACGACTGGGCCGAGGCGGTCGGCACGATCAACTACGAGATCGTCACACGCTTCGGCAGCACCCGGGTTCCTCGCGTGTACGACGGCACCGGTTCATGAGTCGACACCTCATCCCCCGGCCACGGACGGCGGCGGGGCGGGCCGCCGGTCTGGTGGGTGCGGCGCTCGGGGTGGCCGCCGCGGTGACCGCCGCCGGGGTCGCCACCGAACGGGCCCTGGTCCGCCGGTTGAAGGCGGACCCGACCGATCCGTACGCCGGTGAGGTCTTCGGTCAGCAGCGGTACGACGAGGCGTACCGGCTGGAGATGCCGGACGGCACCGACATCCACGTCGAGGTGGTCGAGCCGACCCGTCCCGTCGAGGGCAACCCGACAGTGGTGCTGGTGCACGGTTTCTGCCTGGACATGGGCACCTTCCACTTCCAGCGCAAGCTGCTCGCCGAGCGGGGCGAGCACCGGGTTGTCGCGTACGACCAGCCCGGTCACGGCCGGTCCGGTCGGCTGGAGAGCGGCGAGTACGACCTCGACGCGCTCGGCCACACGCTGCGCCGGGTGATCGACGAGGTGGCCGCCGAGGGGCCGCTGGTGCTGGTCGGCCACTCGATGGGCGGCATGACCATCATGGCGCTCGCCGAGTTGTATCCGGAGATGTTCGACGACCGGGTGGTGGGCACCGTGCTGATGGCCACCTCGGGCGGGTTGCTGGCGGAGACGAAGCTGGTCGCCCCGGCCCTGCTCGGACGGGTGGGCAGTCCGGTGCTCTACGTGGCCGGCAACGTCACCCGCTACACCGGACCGGTGATCGACCGGGCCCGCAGGTCGACCACGAACGTGGCCTGGCTGCTCACCCGCAAGTACGGCTTCGGCACCCGCAATCCGAGCCCGGCACTGGTGTCGTACGTGGAGCAGATGAACTCGCGTACCTCGGCCGACACGGTGACCCGCTACCTGCGGACCATCGCCACCCACTCGCGGTTCCCGGCGCTCGTGGCGTTGGAGGACACGCCCGTGCTGGTGATCGTCGGGGACAAGGACATGATCACTCCGGTGACCCATTCCGAGGAGATCGTCCGGCGGTTGCCGCACGCCGAGTTCGTCAAGATCAACGACAGTGGGCACGTGGTGATGCTGGAGCACGCCGACGAGGTGAACGAGGCGCTGCTGGCGTTCCTCGGCACCTGCGGGCGGTAGCGACCGGCTCGCCGGGGGTGCGCAGCGGCTGAGGGCCCGGGGCCGAGGGTCGTCGTACCCTCTGCCTACAGTGCCGGGGACCGACCTCGCCACTGAAAGGCCGCCGATGCCCGACGACGTTGTCACCCTGGACCTGCCGGCACTGCTACCGCACGAGTGGCGGGAGGTGCTCACCCCGCACCTCGACCCGGCCCGCACGGCCGCGTTGGGCGAGTTCGTCGCTCGGGAGTACGCCACCGGCACGGTCTTCCCGCCGGTCGAGGACCTGTTCTCGGCCTACCGGCTCTGCGCCCCGTCGGCCTGTCGGGTGCTCATCCTCGGCCAGGACCCCTACCACCGCGTCGGCCAGGCGCACGGGCTCAGCTTCAGCGTGCGCGAGGGCGTGTCCGTGCCGCCGTCGCTGCGCAACGTCTTCAAGGAGCTGGGCGAGGACCTGGGGGTGCCCAAGCCGGCCAGTGGCAACCTCGACGGCTGGGCGGCGCAGGGTGTGCTGCTGCTCAACTCGGTGCTGACCGTGCGGCAGGGCACCCCGGGCTCGCACGCCAACCGGGGCTGGGAGGAGTTCACCGACGCCACCATCCGGGCGCTCGACGCGATGGAGTCGCGGGTGGTCTTCCTGCTCTGGGGCGGCTACGCGCGCAAGAAGGCCGCGTTGGTCGGCAACCCGCAGCACGTGGTGCTGGAGGCCGGGCATCCGAGCCCGATGAACCCGCGCGGCTTCCTCGGCAGCCGGCCGTTCAGTGCGGCGAACAAGGCGCTCGCCGACGCCGGCCTGCCCACCATCGACTGGGAGCGTACGGCGGACTGATCGTGCAGAGCGGTTGCACGTTCACCCCTTCGATGCCGGTGGAGTGATTGACGCGTTGACATTCCGTAGTCGGACAGTCGACCATGCAACTAGTTGGTGAGGGTCGATCCCTTCGGCTCGTCGCCGACCTGCCACCACCCGCATCAAGGAGGACTGCATGCGCCCGTCGAAGTCTGTCCGGACCGCCCTGCTCGCCACCATCGGTGCCGCCGCGATCGCGGTGACCGGAGCCCCTGCAGCTGCGGCCGAATCCCGCAGCTGCACCTACGTCGACGGCACCCTGTGCCTGCACGAATCCAAGTGGTTCAACGGTGCCACGGTCGAGTACCCGGCACCCTTCGGCACCGACTGCGTGAACAGCTCGATGGGCTTCCTGGGCTGGGTGAACCTCACCGACTACTCGCTGCGGGTGTACGAGGGCGCCAACTGCACCGGGATCAGCTACTACGTGCCGAGCGGTGACCTGCACAACGTGCAGGCTCCGCTGAGCAGCTTCAAGGTCGTCTGACCTCGGCACGCCCACGACCGACGGCGCCGTGTTCCGTGCGAACACGGCGCCGTCGGCAGTCGGCCGTCCAGCCTCGCCAGCTAGGCGCCCGCCGACGCCGGCCTGCCCACAATCGACTGGGGGCGGTCGGCCGGCTGAGCCGTGTGCTCCTGCCTCCACACTGCCCGCACCTACCAGGTGATGGCAGCCGCCTGGTAGTTCCGGAAGTGCCGGTCGGACGACATTTCTTGACTGGCGTCGATATTTAGATAACGATATCGAAGACATAGATGCTTGCTAACTTTTTCAGTCTGGGGGTCAGTGACGACGCAAAGTAGCAGTAGCAGTGGAGCACCCACACAACCGACAGTCCGGAAGTTCATACACCCAAGGCGCAGCATCGACGCGCGGTGACCGTCCCTCGACCACACACCCCGTCGATTACGCCACGCCGCCTCTCTCAAGGAGAAGCACGCCACCATGAACGAAGTCCCCACTCACCGCAAGAGTCGCCGACGCGGCCGCATCAGAATGCTGGCTGCCGCCGCCTTCGCCGCAGTGTTGGCCACCACCGGCACCATCGCGATCTCGGCCAGCCCCGCCCACGCCGAGGCAGACCGGCAGGTCTGCTCGAACACGGAAGGCACCCACAACGGGTTCTTCTTCTCGTTCTGGAAGGACAGCGGCGACGCCTGCATGGTGTTGCGCGAGAACGGCCGCTACTCCAGCTCTTGGGGCAGGAGCACCAACAACTGGGTCGGTGGCAAGGGCTGGAACCCGGGAACCCGCCGCACGATCACCTACTCGGGCAGCTACAACCCGGGCAACAACAACAGCTATCTCGCCCTGTACGGCTGGACCCGTAACCCGCTTGTCGAGTACTACATCGTCGAGAACTTCGGCAGCTACAACCCGAGCAGCGGCGCCACCCGGCTCGGCAGCATCACCACCGACGGCGGCACCTACGACATCCTGCGCAGCCAGCGGGTCAACCAGCCCTCGATCGACGGCACCGCGACGTTCTACCAGTACTGGAGCGTCCGGCAGCAGAAGCGCAGCAGTGGCACCATCACCACCGCCAACCACTTCGACGCCTGGGCCCGCGTTGGCCTGAACCTCGGCAACCACTACTACCAGATCATGGCCACCGAGGGTTACCAGAGCCAGGGAAGCTCCGACATCACCCTCCGGGAAGGCGGCAACTCCGACCCCGGCAACCCGGGTAACCCGGGCAACCCGACCACCCCGCCGCCCAGTGGCGGTAGCGGCCAGATGATCGTCGGTCAGCAGTCCGGCCGGTGTCTGGACGTGCCGAACTCGAGCACCAGCAACGGCACCCAGCTTCAGTTGTACGACTGCTGGGGTGGCGCGAACCAGCGGTTCACCCACACCTCGAGCCGGCAGCTGACGGTGAACGGCAAGTGCCTGGACGCCGCGAATCAGGGCACCAGCAACGGTACGCGGGTGACCATCTACGACTGCCACGGCGGCGCGAACCAGCAGTGGAACATCAACTCCAACGGCACGATCACCGGAGTGCAGTCAGGGCTGTGCCTCGACGCCGGTGGCAGCGGTAACGGGGCGCTTCTCCAGCTGTACAGCTGCTGGGGTGGAGCCAACCAGCAGTGGAGCCGCCGCAACTGATCCGCCGCAACTGATCTGTCGCAACTGATCTGTCGCAACTGATCTGTCGCCCCCGGGGCCAGGCGCTGACGCGCCTGGCCCCGGGCCTCGTTGGGAACCACAGCAAGATCGACTGCTCTGTGCAATCACAGCGCCGGTACCCGGTGCGACTGACGCCGTCCAATGTCCTGACCACCCACCGTCATGGGTGCGGTGCGCGCGAGCGCTACGGCGATGGCGGGCGGGCGTCCAAGGGCCGGAGGCGGTGCGGCTAGGCTGGGTCATTGTGCTCGTACTGGTGGTGGACAGCTCGACCCCGGCGGTGACCGCGGCGCTCGTCGAGGCCACCGTGAGAGGCGGCACGCCCCGGGCGGTCGCCGCAGCCAGGCCGGCCCGGCCGTGAGCGCCGTGCGGCTCGACCGGTTCCGCTGGTGGCACATCGACGAGGTGCTGACCATCGAGGCGGACCTCTTCGGCGCCGAGCAGTGGTCCGCCGCGATGTTCTGGAACGAACTGGCCAACGGGCACCACTACCGGATCGCGACCGACGACGACGGTACGGTGCTCGGCTACGCCGGGCTGGCCGTCGCACCCCCCGACGAGGCGTGGGTGCAGAACATCGCGGTACGCCGGGACGCGCAACGCCGGGGGATCGGGCGGCTGCTGCTGGAGGAACTGCTCGCCGAGGCGGCGCGGCGCGACCTGCGTGCCGTGCTGCTGGAGGTCGCGGTGGACAACGCCCCGGCACAGCGGCTCTACGCCGGGTACGGGTTCGAACCGATCGGCGTACGCCGTGGCTACTACCAACCGAGCAACACCGACGCGCTGGTGATGCGGCGCATCGAGGACTGAGACCGCCATGGCTGACGGCCATGCCGACGACCAGGGTCAGCGGCTGAGGGAGGACGGCGACGTGATCGTACGGATGTGGGAGGCGCGGGCCGAGCCGTACGGGCTCGCCGAGCTGATCACCTGGGTCTGCGACACGGCCCTACCCGAGTTCGAGCACGATCCGCTGCACGTGTCCAGCGAGGTCTTCTCCTCCACGGATCACCGGGTCGTGGTGATCTCCAAGTGGCGCAGTAACCCGCGCCCGCTGCCCGAGCCGCCGGTGATGCTGCTCGCCCGGCCACCACACTCCTGGGACTTCACCCAGGTCGACCGCTGAGCCCACGGCCCGGCGCGGGATCAGCGGATGGTCACCGTGGTGGTGGCGGTGGACCTGTCGATCTCGCTGGTCCGGGCGGCGATGCGCAGCGTCCAGTCACCGGCCACCGGAAAGTGGATCTCGGCGCTGCCGTGGTGCGGCTCCAGCGCGAAGACCTCGACGGTGATCGGTTCGATGCCGGCCTCGGGCAGCGCCGCGGTGATCGTCCACTCGGCGACCGGCAACTCCCGCGCCTGCGGCGTGTAGACGTAGGCGTGCAGGCTGTTCGTGGTGCCGGCGGCGGCCGGGTAGATGTCGAACTGCAGCGTGAACAGGTCGGTGGTCAGCGACTGCGCGACGCCCTCGCGGGTGACCCCGGCCGCTGCCGTGCCGGCCGTACGCCCCGGCGGGGTCTGCACCAGCAACGCGGTCAACGCCAGGACCACCGCGGTCACCGCGAGTTCGACGCCGGCCGCCCGGGCGACGCGTCGAGGCTGGGCTGCGGCGGCCCGCCGGCGGATCAGTCGCCGCTGTCCGGCGGCCACCGCCAGTACCACGGCCAGCAACGCGGCCTTGGCACCGAGCAGCCGCCCGTACGCGGTGTCCAGCAGCGCCGCCGGTCGGCCGAGTTCGATGGCGGCCTGGATCAGTCCGGCGGTCACCAGCCAGGCCACGGCCACCGTGGCCCACCGCGACCAGGCAGGCAGGATCCGGGCGAGGACCCGCTCGTGGGTGCCCCGCAGCAGGAACACGGTAAGCGCGAGCAGGCCGCCCAGCCACACGGTGATCCCGGCGACGTGCACGGTGGTGAGCACGATGCTCACCTGTGGTACGGGTGCGGCGACCGGATGCCCGGCCAGTGGCCAGGTGGCCAGCCCGGCCACCCCCACCATCGCGAGCGCAGCGGTGCGACCGCGTCCGGCGGTGCCCCGGGTGACCGCCGGCAGCAGCGCCGCGGCGAGGCCGACAAACGCCAGGCGTACGGCCAGCACCAGCCCGATGTCGCTGTCCGCGACCGCGCGCAGATCCGCCAGGGACAGCCGCCCGACCGGTGCGCCGACCACCTGCGCCGCCTGCCCGATCCAGGTGCCCACCGTGGTGGCGGCGACCAGTCCGAGCCCGACCAGCGCCATCACCGTGGCACCTCGCCGGGACCGTCGGCGGGGCCACATCGACGCGGCGAGCAGCGGCGGGCCGACGGCCAGCAGCAGGCCCAGGTAGCCGACGTACTTGGCCACCGGCACCAGGATTCCCGCCGGTGACCCGGCCCCGGCGTCGGCCGGCAGTGGCGGGGTGGCCGACGGGGCGCCGGCGGCAAAGGTGAAGCTGCCGGAGATCGGGTGGCTGTCTGCCGAGACGACCCGGTAGCTGACCAGGTAGGTGCCGAGCGGTCGGTCCGCCGCCCGCAGCGCGATCCGCATGGTCCGGTCGCGGACCTCCGGGTCACCGACGTTGATCCGCTTGCCGTCGGGGGCGAGCACCTGTACCCGACCGGGCACGACGGCGACCGGCTCGCTGAAGGTCAGCAGCACCTCGCGCGGGGCGTAGCCCAGCACCTCGTCACGCTGCGGCGTGGTGGCGACCACCACGGCGTGCGCCGCCGCCGGGCCGGCCGCCCCCAGGACCGCGCCCAGGGTGGTGCAGAAGGTGGCCAGGAGCAGCCCGAGCAGGACCCCGGCCCGGGTACGGGTGGGCATCGCGCGGGATCAGTTGCGGCGCAGCAGGCGGTAGCTGAGGAAGCCGCCGGTGCCGATGGCACCGAGGAAGACCACCCAGATCACCGTGTTGCTGATGCCGATCTGCGGACCGGTGTTTGCCGACGCGGCGGCGATCAGACCGTCGTTGCCCGGCGCGGGCAGGGCGGCCGGCGGCAGTTCGGCGTACCTGACCAGACCGGTGCTCTCCAGCATCAGCATGTGGTCGCCGACGAACTTGTTCGTGGCGTTGGCCAGGTCCCGGATGACGTCGTTACGGGTGCTGGCCCGCACCGCGCCGACCACCGGGAAGATCTTGCCGTGGGCCACCCTGAGGCGGGTGACGAAGATCTGGTCGAAGCGGGCCCCGGTGGCGTCCTTCATCTCGGTCAGCCACTGCTGCTGTTCGGCGGTCGGCTGGTTGGGGATGGTGGCGCCCAGCTTGTTGGCGGCCTCCACGGTCAGCCGGTCCAGTTCCTCGTGTTGACGGGCGATCTCCGCGCCGATCTCCCGGACCACCCGGGACTGGCCCTTCTCGGCGGCCATCTGCCCGGCCGGCATCTCCCAGAGCCCGGCCAGCCGTACGCCGTCGAGCAGGGCCTGATCGGCGGCGGCGAGTTGCTGACCTGCGGGCGCGCCCAACGCCAACCCGGGCAGCACGACGAGGGCCGCGGCGATCGTGGTGAGCAGCACCGCCAACCGCGGGGACCGATTGCCCTGCCGGCGACGAGCGGAATCCAGCGATGCCATGTCTGCGGTGCCTCCTCGGTCGAGAACCGATCATCTGCCCGACGGGCGTCCGCACGCCGTTGGCCGCCCGTCCGCACACTGGTACGGATCGACCGGCCGATCAGTTCATCGTTCGCGAATCCACCTCACGGCGGTGGGTGACGGACAGCTCAGCCGACGTCGAGGGGGTCGGCGAGCAGCCGGTCGAAGGCCAGTTCGGCGGCGCCGATCAGCGGGGCGTCCGCGCCGAGCATGGGGGTGCGCAGGCGTACGTGCTCCAGGCAGGCGGGCAGCCCGTTGGAGTTGAGCCGGCTGCGTACCTGTGCGGCGGCGGCCAGGTACAGGTCACGCATCGTGCCACCGAAGATGACCATCTCCGGGTTGAAGATGTTGACCAGGTTGGCCACCCCGAAGCCCAGCCAGTCGCCGGCCTGGCGTACCGCGGTCTGCGCCCGGGCATCGCCCCGGTCGGCGGCGTCGAAGACCGCCAGCAGCGCGTCGCGGCCCCGGGCGTCGGAGCGCCCGGCGGCGCGCAGCAGGCCGTGCTCGCCGATCTCGGTCTCCCAACAGCCCCGGTTGCCGCACTCGCAGCGTGCCCCGTCGCGGGCCACCACCATGTGACCGACCTCGCCGCTGTAGCCGCCGTGCCCGGTCAACCGTCGACCACCGGCGATGATCCCAGCGCCGACGCCCACGTCCCCGTAGAGGTAGATGACGTTGTCGCAGCCGGCGGCGGTGCCCCGGGCGTGTTCGGCGAAGGCTGCCACGTCCGCCACGTTCCCGACCGTGACCGGTACGTCGACGCCGAGTTCGGCGCTGACCGCCGCCCCGATCGGCTCGTCCACCCAGCCGGTGGCCGGCCCGAGCCGGACCAGGCCGTCGTCGCGGCGCACCATGCCGCAGACCGCGATGCCGGCGCCGACGCAGACGGCATCGGCCGGCAGCGCCTGCCGCATCTCCTTGACCGCCCCGGCCAGCAGCGGCGCGGCCTCCGCGGCGGAGAGACCGCGCGGCCGGTCCAGTTCCCGGCGGTCGAGCACCGCGCCGCCGAGACCGACTCGCGCGGCCCGCAGCCGATCCACCTCGATGCTGTACGCGTACGCGAAGATCCGGTCCGACTCGGGCCGGACGACAAGCGACGGTCGTCCGGCCCGGCCGGTTTCCTTCGGCGCCCCCTCGGTCACCAGGCCGGCCGCGGCGAGGTCGGCGGTGAGCGCGCCGATGGTGCTCCGGTTCAACCCGAGTGCGTTCGTCAACTCGGCGCGCGTTGTCGCCCCGTGCAGGTGCACGTAACGCAGCAGCGCGCCGAGATTCTGCCGGCGGATCTCGTCCTGGCTGGGTCCTACGCGCATCGGGTGGTTACTACTTTCGGTGGTGCGTTCAGCGGTTTCCGGTGGCCGAAGCTCGTCGTCGGGACAGCGCGTCGACACTGGCCGCGAGCAACAGCACGACGCCGGTGACCACGTACTTGACGCCGGAGCTGTAGCCCATCAGACCCATCCCATTGTCGATCACGGCCACGACGGCGCCACCGAGGACCGCGTCCAGGATGCGCCCCTTGCCGCCGAAGAGGCTGGTGCCACCGATCACCGCCGCGCCCACGGCGTAGAGCAGCACGTTGCTGCCGCCGGTGTTCGGGTCCACGGAGTTGGCCCGGCTGGCTGCCACGATCCCGCCGACCGCGGCCATGGTCGAGCAGATCATGAAGGCCGAGATGCGGATGCGGTCCACGTTGATGCCGGCCCGCCGGGCCGCTTCCCGGTTGCCGCCGACCGCGTAGATGTGCCGGCCGTAGCTGGTGCGCTGGAGCACGAAGGTCAGGACCACCAGCAGTACGGCGACGATCGGCACCACGATCGGCACCCCCTTGAGGGAGGTGATCAGCACGTTGAGGCTGCGCTCCAGGTTGAGCACGTAGACGGCGAGGCCCAGGACCAGCGCCAGGGCGGCGATGCGACCCAGCACCACCGGGAACGGATCGTTGATCAGGTTCCGGGCGGCACGGCTGCGGTAGCGCAGCAGTTGCACCACGGCGAATCCGGCGACCGCGATCGCGGCGAGGGTCCAGCCGAGCGCGACCGGCATGTTGCGGTTGACGATCGCCACCACCACCGGCTCGCGGACGGAGATGTTGCGGCCCTCCTTCATCAGCAGCAGCACCACCCCCTGGAAGGCGAGGAAGCCGGCGAGGGTGACCACGAAGGAGGGGATGCCCACCTTGGCGACCAGGAAGCCCAGGATGGTGCCGATGACCATGCCGGTGAGCAGGGCGGCGAGCACCGCGACGTACCACGGGTAGCCCAGGACGGTGATCAGGTTGGCAAGCACTGCCGCGCAGACCCCGCTGGCGAAGCCGGCCGACAGGTCGATCTCGCCGAGCAGCAGGACGAAGACCAGACCCATCGCGATCAGGGTGACCGCCGCGCCCTGGGTGAACAGGTTGGCGAAGTTGCCGGCGGTGAGGAACGACGGCCGCATGATCGAGAAGATGGTGCAGAGGACGAGCAGACCGGCGACCGCAGGCAGCGCGCCGATGTCTCCACCCCGTACCCGCTGCCAGTAGCCGCGGACGTGGCTGCCGACGGTGGGTGCCGGTGCGACGGCGGCCGGGCCCTCCTTCGTGACGGCGGTGATGCTCATGAGACGCCTCCTGTGGTGCTGTCGGCCGGCGCCGCGCCGTTGCCGTTGACGCCCGGGTCGACGGCGAGTCCGAGCTCGCCGGAGCGGCCGGCGGTGATCAGCTCGACCACCTGGGCGTGGGTGATCTCTGTCGTCTTCACCTGGGCGACCATCTGACCGAGGTAGAGCGCGGCGATGCGGTCGGAGACGGCGAAGACGTCGTTCATGTTGTGCGAGATGAGGACGACGGCCAGGCCGTTGTCGGCCAGCCGGCGAACGAGTTCGAGAACCTGGGCGGTCTGCGCGACGCCGAGCGCGGCGGTCGGCTCGTCCAGGATCACCAGCTTGCTGTTCCAGAGCACCGCCTTGGCGATCGCCACGGTCTGGCGCTGCCCACCGGAGAGGCTGGAGACGTGCTGGCGCAGGGACTTGACGGTGCGTACGGAGAGCCCGGCCAGGGTCTCCGCGGCCATCTGTTCCATCGTCGGTTCGTCCAGGACGAGGCCGTTGCGCTTCTCCCGCCCGAGGAACATGTTCTGCACGATGTCGAGGTTGTCGCAGAGCGCGAGATCCTGGTAGACGACCTCGATGCCGAGCGAGGCGGCGTCGCGCGGACTGCTGATGGTGACCGGTTGACCGTCGAAGACGAACTCGCCGGCGTCGATGGGATAGATGCCGCTGATGCACTTGACCAGGGTCGACTTGCCGGCGCCGTTGTCACCGACGAGCGCGGTGACCTCGCCCGGGTAGGCGGCGAAGGCGACGTCGCGCAGCACCTGGACGGGACCGAAACTCTTGTCGATCCCGCGTAGCTCCAGCAGTGGGGTCGCGGACACGGGGTTCTCCTTATTCCACGGAGGGAGATCGGGGCCCGTCCAGCGACGCCGCCCGGTACGGGGTTGCCGTACCGGGCGGCGTCACTCTGGCGGGGGACAGGTCAGCTGATGCCCGCGTCGGCGCAGAGCTTGGCGTAGTCGCCGGTGCAGACCTGTTCCTTGGTCACGTAGCCGTCGGCGATGACGTCCTTGACGTTCTCCTTGTAGATCGCCGCGGGGGTGAGCAGGACGGCGGGCACGTCGCGGTTGCCCTCCGGGTCCCGGACCGTCTGGCCGGTCTGCTTGCGCTCGCCCTTGGCCAGCGCGATGGCCAGCTCGGCGGCGGCGTCCGCCTCCTTCTTGACCGCCTTGTAGACCGTCATGCACTGGTCACCGGCGAGGATGTTCTGCAGCGCCTGCGGGTCGGCGTCCTGCCCGGTCACCGGGACCTTGCCGTTGAGGTTGTTCTTCTTCAGCACCGAGATGGCGGCGTTGCCGAGGCCGTCGTTCGCGGAGAGCACGCCGTCGATCTTGCCGCCGGTCTTGGTGAGCTGCTGCTCGAAGATGGTCGCGGCCTGCGTGTTGTCCCAGTCCGGCACGGAGTCGTCGGCGGCCTTGGTGTACTCGCCGGAGTCGAACTTCGGCTTGAGGACCGAGTCGTAGCCCTCCTTGAACAGGGTCGCGTTGTTGTCGGTCGGCGAGCCGTTGAGGTAGGCGATCGCCGGCTTCTCCGCCTTCGCGTCGGTGAGGCACTTGACCAGGCCCTCGCCCTGGAGCTTGCCGACCGCCACGTTGTCGAAGCTGACGTAGTACTCCGCCGAGCCGCCGAGGGTCAGGCGGTCGTAGTCGATGGTGGCGACACCCTGGGACTTGGCCTTGTCCAGGACGGCCTTGCCGGTGCCGGAGTCCAGGTTGACGATCATCAGCACGGTGACCCCGCTGGTGATCATCTGGTCGGCGAGGGTCTGGAAGGCGTTCTTGTCGCCCTGCGCGTTCTGGATGTCCGACTCGATGCCGGCCGCGTCGAACGCCTCCTTGAGGAACCTGCGGTCCGCGCTCTCCCAGCGGACCGAGGAGCTGCTGTCCGGCAGGATCACGCCGATCTTCGGGGTCTTGCCGGAGCCGCCGCCGGCCTGGTCGCCGGAATCGTCGCCGCAGGCCGTCAGGCTGCCGAGGGCGAGCACGCCCACAGCACCGATGGCGAGGAAGCCCTTGCGCATGTGCAGGGTCCTTTCGAGAGTGGGAAGGTGTCGGTGTGTCGATGGTGTTCTTTTGTTGTGCCCGGCAACGTATTCCGCTGCCGGGCGCCGACACAAGGGCGCGCTGGGCGCTAATTTGTTGTCGGCAGTAACAATTCGGCAACGCCCATGAAGCGCTCACGTCACCGCAGCGGCATCGGTCAGCTGTAATGCCTGTTCAGACGCCACATCAGCGGACGTGGCGGACGGCAGCGGGTTCACGCCCCGGCGAAACCTGGCCTCATCGGGCCAGGAGGTGGGGCGATCGACACGGTCTCCCGGCTGACCCGCGCGCCGGGACCCCACCGTTGCGGCGCAACGGTGCTGGTCGAGGTCAGCCGGTGGCGAGGGGTGCGGTCCGGGCGTCGGTGAGGGCGACCAGGTCGGCCGGGGCCAGTTCGACCTGAAGGCCGCGCCGGCCCGCCGACACGTACACCGTGTCGTGCTCCAGGGCGGAGTCGTCGAGCACCGTGGGTAGCCGCTTACGCTGCCCCAGTGGGCTGATGCCGCCGCGTACGTAGCCGGTGGCGCGTTCGGCGGCACCGCGTTCGGCAAGCGTGGCCCGCTTGCCGCCGACCGCCGCGGCCAGCGCCTTGAGGTCCAACTCGCCGGTCACCGGCACGATCGCCACGGTGAGGGCACCGTCCACCTCGGCGATCAGGGTCTTGAAGACCCGTCCGGGTGGTACGCCGATCGCGGCGGCGACCAACGCGCCGTAGTTCGGCGAGTCCGCCGCGACATCGTAGGGATGGGTGCGATGGGTGATGCGGTGCTTCGTCAGCAGCACCATCGCCGGCGTACCCCGTCCCGTCATGTGCGCCAACCTAACTGCGCCCCCGGCCCGGAGGCCAGCAGCTTTCCCGCCTCGACCCTGCGTGGCCCTAGCCGGTGACCGGCTGGCAGACCAGCACCGTCGGGGCGGCGGCGACCCGGGTCAGCACCAGGCTCGCCGGTTGGTCACCGGCCAGCCGCAGGTCGTGCCGGAGTCGTTCGGGTTCCAGCGCCGAGCCACGCTTGAGGATCTCCACCCGGCCGACCCGGCGCTCCCGCAGCAACGCGCGCAGGCGCTTCAGCGAGAACGGCAGCACGTCGGTCACCTCCAGGCAGCGGGCGTACGGCGTCGGCGTCGGCGCGTCGGCATAGAGGTAGGCGATGCTCGGGTCGGCCAGCGAGGCATCCAGGTCGGCGGCGAGTTCGGCGACCAGGTGGGCGCGGAGCACCGCCGGGTCCGGGTCGTACACGAAGCGGCGTACCGGCCCGACAGGTGCCTCCTGCCGCCCCGAACCGACGAGTTGGTGGACGCTCGGCCCGTCGACGGGGTGATAAGAAGGGGCCCCTTTACTACCGGAGGCGTTAACAGGGGGCCCTTCCTTCAACACGGTCGCGCGGCGGGGGGTTTCGGCGAGCGGGCCGCACCAGAGCGCCGCCTCGACCAGGTTGCCGTCGACGCTCACCCACTCGGCCTCGGCGCCGGCGGGGATGAGGGCGTGGTCGAGACCGGGGGCGACCTTCACCACCGTCCGGGGCACCCGTTGCGCGAGCCCGGTGACGAAGTCCCACGGCGGCGAGTACGAGTTCGGGTCGAAGATCCGACGTCCCGTTCCGGCCCGGCGGCGCGCCGGGTCGCAGAAGACCGCCTCGACCCGGTTCACGTCGAACGCCGTCGCATCCCCGCACTCGACGGTGAACAGCGCGGTCAGCCCGGCGGCCTGCGCGTTCGCCTCGGCCAGCGCGGCGGTGAGCGGGTCGGCCTCCACGCCGTACACCCGGATGCCGGTCCGGGCGGCGGCGAGCGCGTCGGCCCCCAGTCCGCAACCCAGGTCGGCCAGGCTGGTCACCCCGGCCTCGCGCAGCCGGTGCGCGCGGCGTCGCGCGACCACCCCTCGGGTGGCCTGTTCCAGGCCGGGCCGGGTGAAGAACATGCCGCTCGCCGCCGGCCCGAACTTGCCCGCCGCCCGGCGGCGCAGCTCCGCCTGGGTCAGCGCCGCCGCCGCCAACCCGGCGGGGATCCCGGCCGAGCGCAGCGCCGCCGCCGCGGCCAGCGGGTCACCGCCGGCCACCCGGGCCGCCGCCGCGAGCGCGCCCGACCCCTCGGGCGTACGCAACGCCGCAAGCTGCTCCAGATCCACCCACCCATTGTCCCGACCCACCCGGCTCCGCCCCCACCCACCCGGCCCCGGCCTGGACCGCCCGGCCGGCTCGCCTGGGCAGGCCGCCCGCCCAAGCCCCTGAAACCGGGGACCGGGCGGGCCGCGGGTGTCGGAAAGGTGTCGACACGAAGGGGGAGCGTTGGCACTCTCCTTGACGGAGTGCTAGCCGAGGAATAACCTGCGATTAGCACTCTCACCCTGAGGGTGCCAACCCTCGGGCCCTCGTGCCCGGGAGTTGAACGCCAGGCGGACCGGCACCCGCGACGACGGCCCCGCCCGGTGGCATGTGGCAGACCGACGCTGGTCGGTACGCCGACCGGTAACGAAACCAGTACCCCAGGAGGGTATGCCCGTGACTACCGCGACCAAGGTTGCGATCAAGCCGCTCGAGGACCGGATCCTGGTCCAGGCGAACGAGGCTGAGACCACCACTGCGTCGGGCATCGTGATTCCCGACACCGCCAAGGAGAAGCCGCAGGAGGGCACCGTCCTCGCTGTCGGCCCGGGTCGTTTCGACGACGACGGTGACCGGATCCCGATGGACGTCAAGGTGGGCGACACCGTCCTCTACTCGAAGTACGGCGGCACCGAGGTCAAGTACGCCGGCGAGGAGTACCTGGTGCTCTCCGCCCGCGACGTCCTCGCGATCATCGAGAAGTAAGCAACCGATCAGTGTCGTTGCCCCGGACCGGCTCGCCGGGCCGGGGCAACGTCGCTTCGAAGGGACATACATGGCGAAGATCCTGAGCTTCTCGGATGACGCCCGGCACCAGCTGGAGCACGGTGTCAACGCGCTCGCGAACGCGGTCAAGGTCACTCTCGGGCCGCGCGGGCGCAACGTCGTCCTGGACAAGAAATTCGGTGCGCCGACGATCACCAACGATGGTGTGACCATCGCCAAGGAGATCGAGCTCACCAACCCGTACGAGAACCTCGGCGCGCAGCTGGTCAAGGAGGTGGCGACCAAGACCAACGACGTCGCCGGCGACGGGACCACCACCGCGACCGTGCTGGCCCAGGCGATGGTCCGCGAGGGCCTGCGCAACGTGACCGCGGGCGCCAACCCGGCCGGTCTCAAGCGGGGCATCGACGCCGCTGCGGCCAAGGTCTCCGAGGCCCTGCTCGGCAAGGCCGTCGAGGTCTCCGACAAGAAGTCCGTCGCGCACGTGGCGACGATCTCGGCGCAGGACTCCACAATCGGTGAGCTGATCGCCGAGGCGATGGAGCGGGTCGGCCGCGACGGTGTGATCACCGTCGAGGAAGGCTCGGCGCTGCAGACCGAACTGGACGTCACCGAGGGCCTCCAGTTCGACAAGGGCTTCATCTCGCCGAACTTCGTCACCGACGTGGAGGCGCAGGAGTCGGTCCTGGAGGACGCGTACATCCTGATCACCACGCAGAAGATCTCGGCGATCGAGGAGCTGCTGCCGCTGCTGGAGAAGGTCCTCCAGGACAACAAGCCGCTGCTGATCGTCGCCGAGGACGTCGAGGGTCAGGCGCTGTCCACCCTGGTGGTCAACTCGATCCGCAAGACCCTCAAGGTCTGCGCGGTCAAGGCGCCCGGCTTCGGTGACCGCCGCAAGGCGATGCTGCAGGACATGGCGATCCTGACCGGTGCCGAGCTGGTCGCGCCCGAGCTGGGCTACAAGCTCGACCAGGTCGGCCTGGAGGTGCTCGGCACCGCCCGGCGCATCGTGGTCGACAAGGAGAACACCACGATCGTCGATGGTGGTGGCCAGGCCAGCGAGGTCGCCGACCGGGTCGCCCAGATCCGCAAGGAGATCGAGGCTTCGGACTCCGACTGGGACCGGGAGAAGCTGGCCGAGCGGCTGGCCAAGCTCTCCGGTGGCATCGCCGTGGTCAAGGTCGGCGCGGCCACCGAGGTCGAGATGAAGGAGCGCAAGCACCGCATCGAGGACGCCATCGCCGCGACCAAGGCCGCGGTCGAGGAGGGTACGGTGCCCGGCGGTGGCGCCGCCCTGGCCCAGATCCTGTCGGTGCTCGACGACGACCTCGGCTTCACCGGTGACGAGAAGGTCGGTGTGTCGATCGTGCGCAAGGCGCTTGTCGAGCCGCTGCGCTGGATCGCCCAGAACGCCGGGCACGACGGGTACGTCGTGGTGCAGAAGGTCACCGAGGGCAAGTGGGGCCACGGCCTCGACGCCGCCATCGGCGACTACGTGGACCTGGCCGCGTCCGGCATCATCGACCCGGTGAAGGTGACCCGTAACGCGGTCACCAACGCCGCGTCCATCGCCGGCCTGCTGCTCACCACCGAGAGCCTCGTGGTGGAGAAGCCCAAGGAGCCGGAGGCCGCCGCCGCTGGTCACGGCCACGGTCACGGTCACAGCCACCAGCACGGCCCGGGCTTCTGAGCCGTCCGTGACACGGCACGGCGGGTGCGCCGCTCCCCCGGAGCGCCCGCCGTACCGCTCGGCGGCTGTCAGCTGACCGGGTGCAGCACACGAGGCCAGCCGGCACCGGTTCCCGCCATGGTGCCGGAAGCACGCTGCCGCGCCCTGTGCAGGGCGCGGCAGCGGTGGTTCATGGCTGGATCAGGCGACGTTGCGTTGGGTGGGGACGGTCGACCGGTGGCTGCTGCCCAGTCGGGCCTCCAGGCGGGCGACGTCCACCCGGGTCTGCCGGCGGTCGGCGAGATCCTCCCAGCCGACCGCGAGCAGCCGTAGCCGCTCGGATTCGCTGAAGCCGCCCCACACTCCGTACGGCTCCCGCACGGTCAGGGCGTGCGCGGCGCACTCGGCCCGTACCGGGCAGGCGCGGCAGACGGCCTTGGCGCCCGATTCCCGGCGCAGCCGCGACGAGCCCCGCTCGCCGTCCGGGTGGAAGAACTGCGCGCTGTCCCGGCCACGGCAGGCGCCCAGACGTTGCCAGTCCCACAGGTCGACGATGGGTCCGGGCAGTCTACGTACGTTCGACATCAGCACCCCTCCTCTCGCGCGGCACCGCGAGATGCTTGTTGGCCGGCTTGTCCGGGTGGCGGGCCGCGCAGGGCACCGTTCCCGGCCTTGAGCCCCCGGTACCCCGACCGCTCTCCGCTCACACGTCTTGTGATCCAAAAGCTGTGGCGACTTGGGGCAAATGACCTATCTGTCGGAAAACTTGGGAGGATTGCCCGGAAGTTCCTCCCGAGGCTGCCCGGTCATGGTCTGCTCGTCTGCGGAGAGGAGATCGTTGTGCGTACCGTTCTTGTGTGCGTTCGGACGCCGCTCGCTGCACAGCATTTGACTTCCGCAGCGGCGCGGCTGGGATTGTCCGGTGCTGTCCGGACGGCCGTCTCCGACCCCGAGGTGATGCTGCGGCTGGCCGAGCGTCCCGCCGACGTGGTGCTCGCCGACACCGCCCTCACCCGCCCCGACAGTGCCGGGTTCGTCCGGCGGGTACTGGCACGCGCGCCGCAGGCCGCGGTGCTGCTGCTCGGTATGGAGGAGTCCGAGGCGGCGGCGGCGACGATCCACGCCGGGGCGCGTGGACTGATCCAGGGCATCGACCATGACCTGACCAGCGCGGTCGCCAAGGCGCTGCTGCTGCTGGCCGCACCGGGTCGGGCCAACCGGAACCGGATCGCCGACCCGGCGCGGGACACCGCGGCGGTGGGCGGCCCTCGGCCGGCACCAAACGGTCGGCCCACCGGCGACAGCTCCCCGACCTGGACGGCAACGGACGCGGCGGGCAGCCCTGCGATGGTGCCGGTGCAGCGCGGCGAGGATCCGGCCGAGCCGGACGCCGAGGAGGAGAAGGGCACCGCCGCCAGGCCGCCCCGCGCCGACCGGTCCACGATCGGGCTCACCGAACGCGAGTTGCAGGTGCTGCTCGGCATGGCCGAGGGCAAGAGCAACGCCGAGATCGGCCGTGAGTTGTTCGTCTCCGAGGACACCGTGAAAACCCACGCCCGACGGCTGTTCCGCAAGCTCGGTGCCCGGGACCGGGCCCACGCGGTGGCCGCCGGATTCCGTGCTGGCCTGGTCGCCTGAAGGCGGTAGGCCGACTCCGCCGGGGCGAGTCCTCTGTGGGTGACCGGCCGTGCTCCGCTGATGCCGTCACCCGGGCGGGCGGGTCAGTCCCGGGAGGCGGCCTCGTCCTCGCTGTCCTCGGTGCCCTCGCTGAGTGTGTCGTGCACACCGTCGGCGTAGCCGCGCGCGTAGTCCCAGGTGACGTAGTGGTCCGGGTCCGGGTCGAAGGCCGGCTCGTGCACCCGGGGTCGCCCGGAGCTGAGCAGGTGCCGCAGGTTGCCCCGGAGCAGGTCCCAGTCGAAGTAGTGCGGCTCGCGGCAGTCCTCACACTCGATGACGAGCCCGCGTACGCCGATCGGCGCGAGCAGCGCCTGGTAGATCTCCAGATCGGCGAGATCCTCCAGCACGTCCTGACGTTCGACGTCGGTCAGTGGGTCGAGCGAGGAGTCGCGGTCAGGGTCGTCCAGGCCGGCTGCCGGGTCGGCGGGGTCGCCGGTGAACGGGTCGATGGGCTCGTCTTGCACCCCCTCACCGTAGACCTAAGCACCCGCCGATGCCCGTCCCCCGTCGAGCAATCCAGCTCGGGACATCCCGTCGCCGCGTCTTCGCCGCACCTACCGCCGCTCGCGGGTGCCACCGGAGCCACTGGGTACGATGGGGCCGACGCCTTCCTGCCCGGCCGTTCGCCGGTGCCCAGACCACCCTCACTGCAGCCCGTTCGAGCAGCTCAGGAGAGCAATCGTGGAGAATTCGCCCCAGACCGACCTTTCCGCCGGCGCCGATGCTGGCGAGCTGGGCGGCCACCTGCCCGAGCTGCCGGCGGGCTCGGCCCGGGTGGTGCCGCTGGGGCTGACCTTCGACGACGTGCTGCTGCAGCCCGGCGAGTCGGACGTGGTGCCCAGCCGGGTGAACACCGTCACCCGGCTCACCCGCAACGTCACCCTCTCCATCCCGCTGCTGTCCAGCGCGATGGACACGGTGACCGAGGCGCGGATGGCGATCGCCATGGCCCGCCAGGGCGGCATCGGCGTGCTGCACCGCAACCTCTCCGTGGAGGACCAGGCGCTCCAGGTCGACCTGGTGAAGCGCTCCGAGTCCGGCATGATCACCAACCCGGTCACCGCCAGCCCGGACGACACCCTGCGTGAGGTCGATCAGCTCTGCGGGCGTTACCGGATCTCCGGCGTGCCGGTGGTGGACGCCGAGGGGCAACTGGTCGGCATCGTCACCAACCGGGACATGCGGTTCGTCTCCGACCCGGCCACGCCGGTCCGCGACATCATGACCCAGCCGCCGCTGGTCACCGCCCCGGTCGGGGTGAGCAAGGACGACGCGCTGGGCCTGCTGCGTCAGCACAAGGTCGAGAAGCTGCCGATCGTCGACGGTGCCGGCAAGCTGCGCGGGCTGATCACCGTGAAGGACTTCACCAAGAGCGAGCAGTACCCGAACGCCACCAAGGACGACGCCGGTCGCCTGCGGGTGGCCGCGGCGATCGGGGTCGGCGAGGACGCCTACAAGCGGGCCCGGGCGCTCGTCGACGCGGGCGTCGACGTGCTGATCGTGGACACCGCGCACGGCCACCAGCGGGCCGTGCTGGAGATGGTCGCCCGGCTGAAGAAGGACGTCGCCATCGACATCGTCGGCGGCAACGTGGCCACCTACGCCGGGGCGAAGGCGCTCGTCGACGCTGGTGCCGACGGGGTGAAGGTGGGCGTCGGCCCGGGTGCCATCTGCACCACCCGAATCGTGGCCGGTGTCGGCGTGCCGCAGATCACGGCGATCATGGAGGCCGCCCGGGCGGCCCGACCGGCCGGCGTGCCGGTGATCGGCGACGGTGGCATCCAGTATTCGGGCGACATCGCCAAGGCGCTGGTCGCCGGGGCCGACACGGTGATGCTCGGCAGCCTGCTGGCCGGCTGCGAGGAGAGCCCCGGTGAGCTGATCTTCGTCAACGGCAAGCAGTTCAAGGCGTACCGGGGGATGGGTTCGCTCGGCGCGATGCAGTCGCGTGGGCAGGCGAAGTCGTACTCCAAGGACCGCTACTTCCAGCAGGACGTGACGAGCGACGAGAAGCTGGTCCCGGAGGGTGTCGAGGGCCAGGTGCCCTACCGTGGGCCGCTGTCGCGGATGGCCCACCAGCTCGTCGGTGGCCTGCGGCTGGCGATGGGGTACGCGGGCGCGGAGAGCATCGCGGAGCTGCACCAGCGTGGCCAGCTGATCCGGATCACCGCAGCCGGGCTCAAGGAGAGCCACCCGCACGACATCCAGATGACCGTCGAGGCACCGAACTACCACACCCGCTGACACCCCTTTCGTTGGAACTGGAGCCCACATGCGTGACGTGGTCGAGATCGGGCTGGGCAAGACCGCGCAGCGCGGCTACCACCTGGACGACATCGCCATCGTGCCGAGCCGGCGTACCCGGGACGTCGACGACGTCTCCACCGGCTGGCAGTTGGACGCGTACCAGTTCGGCATCCCCTGCGTGGGGCACCCCTCCGACGCGACGATGAGCCCGGCCTCGGCGGTCCGCCTGGGCCAGCTCGGCGGCCTCGGTGTGCTCAACGTCGAGGGGCTCTGGACCCGCTACGAGAACCCGACCAAGGTGCTGGAGGAGTTGGCCGGTCTGGGCGAGGACGCCCGCGCCACCAAGCGGCTCCAGGAGGTGTACGCCGAGCCGATCCGCCCGGATCTGATCACCGAGCGGGTCCGCGAGCTGCGCGCCGGCGGCGGCACGGTGGCGGTGCGGGTCTCCCCGCAGCACACCCTGGCGCTGGCCCCGGTGATCCTCGACGCGGGCGTCGACCTCCTGGTCATCCAGGGCACCATCGTCTCGGCCGAGCACGTCTCGACCACCGACGAGCCGCTCAACCTCAAGGAGTTCATCGCCGACCTCGACCTGCCGGTCATCGTCGGCGGCTGCACCGACTACAAGACCGCACTGCACCTGATGCGTACCGGCGCGGCCGGTGTGATCATCGGCATCGGTGGCGACGAGTGGTCCACCACCGAGTCGGTGCTCGGCATCCGGGTGCCGATGGCCACCGCGATCGCCGACGCCGCCGCCGCCCGGCGGGACTACCTGGACGAGACCGGTGGCCGGTACGTGCACCTGATCGCCGACGGCGACATCCGTACCTCCGGGGACATCGCCAAGGCGCTCGGCTGCGGCGCGGACGCGGTCATGCTCGGCGAGCCTCTGTCGCTCTGCGCGGAGGCCCCGGCGGGCGGTGCCTGGTGGCACTCGGCCGCCAGCCACCCGTCACTGCCCCGAGGCGCCTTCGAGGTGGCCGGCGAACCGCTCGGCTCCATGGAACGTCTCCTCTTCGGCCCCGCCGACGAGCCGGACGGCCAACTCAACCTCTTCGGCGGCCTCCGCCGCGCCATGGCCAAGTGCGGCTACCGCGACCTCAAGGAATTCCAAAAAGTAGGCCTCGTCCTCGACCGCTGACCCCCCCACCCCCACGCC